>CAVIFD010000233.1:1361-3554 GCA_963641545.1 bacterium
GAGGATGATCATGTCGTCGCTGCGCCCCCGGAAACGTGCAAGCCGTTTGTGCGTTCTGCCGCAGGGGCACTCGCCCGGGATGATGCGCGTAAGGTCGCGCGTGCGGTAGCGAATGAGAGGCATGGCTTCGCGGTTGATTGTCGTAAGCACCAGCTCGCCCACTTCGCCGTCTGCCACAGGCTGCAGGGTCACGGGGTCTACTATCTCCACAATAGTATAGTCTTCCCATATATGCAGACCGTTCTGCTCCGGACATTCGAAGGCAACGCCCGGACCGTTCATCTCCGACATACCGAAACAGTTGTATGCCTTCACGCCCAGCAGCTCTTCGATGCGCCGGCGCTGTTCCTCGGAATGAGGCTCTGCACCGATACACACCGTGTGCAGCTTGGTGTCTTTGCGCGGGTCTATTCCCATCTCGTGCATGACCTCGGCAAGGCGCGTCGCATAGCTGGGGATGATATGCAGGCAGGTTGTGCCGAAGTCGGTGATGAACTTTATCTGCCGTTTGGAGTTGCCCGCTGCGGCAGGCACCGTCAGTGCCCCGAGCCTCTCTGCCCCGTACTGAAAGCCCAGTCCGCCGGTGAACATCCCATACCCCGAGGTGTTCTGAAAGATGTCCGTGTCGCGCAAGCCTACCATATACATGCAGCGTGCCACCTGGTTTGCCCATTGGTCGAGGTCCCTTGCGGAGTGGAGCACCACCGTCGGGTTGCCCGTCGTGCCGCTCGAGGAGTGTATCCTCACGCAGTCTTTGATGGGGATGGCAGCCATGCCGAACGGGTAGTTTGCCCGCAGGTTGTCTTTGGTTGTGAACGGGAGCTTCTTAAGGTCGTCGAGCGAGCGGATGCTCTCCGGTGTTATGCCGCCGTCCTTGAACACACGGCTGTAGAATGGTGAATGCGAGGCTTGCTCTATGGTGTGTCTGAGCCGCTCAAGCTGCAGAGCTTCCATCTTCTCGCGACTCATCGTCTCGAGGTCTTCCTGCCAATACTTCGTTGTCATTTCCTTGTTATATTAAATGATGTTCTGCCACGTACTTCCAAAGCGGAGCAGCGTGTGTGGCTTGTTTTATTTGGTCTGTCTTCAGCAGTTCCAGCACTTCGTCGGTCGTGAGGATATGCACACGTATGTCTTCGGAGGCTTCGAGGTGCTGGGTGCTTACCTGCTCGACGCCCTCGGCAATGAAGCAGTGCGTAAGGTTGTTTTGCGAGCCAGGGTTGGGCGAGATGACCATGTATTCTTTCCACAATCCGCCGCCGAAGCCCGTCTCTTCGTACAGCTCGCGCCGGGCAGAGACGAGGGGAGAGGCATCTTCCTTCTCGCACACACCGGCGCAAAGCTCGTATCCCGTCACCCCGAGACCGTGGCGATACTGGCTGATGAAAACAAACTTCCCGTCTTTCGTGATTGCAATCACATTGATCCAGTCGGGATATTCGAGCACATAATATTCGGGTATCACGTAGCCGTCGGGCAGCTCAACCCGCTCGCAGCGCACCGTCAGCCACGGCTTGCGATGAAGGTACGTACTCTCGAGCACCTTCCATTCCCTTTCTTTCAGCTTCTCCATATTGTTTCTGTCTTCAATTCGTTCTGTAGATAATGCGACGCAGGATGCAATCGCCCCGCAAAGGTAATCCGTTTCCCTTTTGCCGTGTCGTTTTCAGTCGCACAAACTCTTCCGCAGCACAGTGCAGAGTTGCAAAGAGCCGGGAAAACCGTCGGCAGACGAAAAGATTTACATTTGCAAGCTGAAAACAAAGTAAAACGAGAGCCAAGATGAACGAAGCGGACAATCTTTACATGGCAATAAAGGCAGCGACGGATGCCGGACGGGTTATAATGGACATCTACAACGACCCGAAGTCTGATTTTGAGGTGGAACGCAAGGCGGACAACTCTCCGCTGACGAAAGCCGACAAGGCTGCCCACCGTGTTATAACGGAAATACTTTCCTCCACAACATTTCCTGTGCTGAGCGAGGAAGGGAAAGACATTCCTTATGCGGAACGCTCCGCGTGGCGGGAGTTTTGGCTTGTCGACCCGCTGGACGGCACCAAGGAGTTTATCAAGCGCAACGGCGAGTTCACGGTCAACATCGCGCTGATACGCCTCGGCGTGCCTGTCATGGGGGTTATATATGTGCCGGTGCTGAGAGAGCTGTATTTCTCTTCCGACAGCATAGGGGCG
>CAVIFD010000234.1:0-3546 GCA_963641545.1 bacterium
CTCTTATTCCCATTCGATGGTTGCGGGTGGCTTTGAACTTATGTCGTACACTACGCGGTTCACGCCCTTTACCTTGTTTATTATCTCGTTCGACACCTTTGCCAGAAACTCGTACGGCAGCTGTGCCCAATCTGCCGTCATGGCATCGGTGGATGTCACGGCACGCAGTGCAACAGTGCTCTCGTAGGTGCGCTCGTCGCCCATCACGCCGACGGAACGTATCGGAAGCAGTATCACGCCTGCCTGCCACACCTTGTCGTACAGCCCCCACTCGCGCATGAGAGTCATATATATGTCGTCGGCATCCTGAAGGATACGCACCTTCTCGGGTGTGATGTCGCCAAGGATACGTATGCCAAGCCCCGGACCAGGGAACGGGTGACGTTTGATGAGGTGCGGCTGCATGCCCAGCTCCATGCCGACGCGGCGAACCTCGTCCTTGAAGAGCAGACGCAACGGCTCCACCAACTTCAGCTTCATTGTGTCCGGCAGTCCGCCCACGTTATGATGGCTCTTGATGACTGTTCCGGTGATGGACAGCGACTCGATGACGTCGGGATATATCGTACCCTGCCCGAGCCATTTGATGTCTTTCAGCTTGCGGGCCTCCTCGTCGAACACGTCGATGAAGCCTTTGCCGATGATCTTGCGCTTGCGCTCGGGGTCTGTCACGCCCGCAAGCTCGCTGTAGAACTTGTCTTTGGCATTCACGCCGATGACGTTCAGCCCCAGGTGCTCGTAGTCTCTCAACACACTCTCGAACTCACCCTTGCGCAGCAAGCCGTGATCCACGAAGATGCAGGTGAGGTTCTTCCCGATGGCTTTGTTGAGCAGCACGGCTGTGACCGACGAGTCCACACCTCCCGACAGGGCAAGTATCACCTTGTCATCGCCCAGTTTCTTCTTCAGCTCGGCAACCGTAGACTCGATGAAAGATGCCGGCGTCCAGTCTTTGGCACATCCGCATATCGCAAGGAAATTGTCGAGCAGCTTCATGCCGTCCGTCGTATGGAACACCTCGGGGTGAAACTGCACTCCCCATGTCTTCTCGCCCTCCACAGTGTAGGCGGCAGCCTTCACGTCGTCGGTACTGGCAATGATCCGAAAGCTCTCGGGCAGCGCGGTGATGGTGTCGCCGTGCGACATCCATATCTGCGACCCCTTGCTGATGCCTTTCAAGAGCGGGTCGCTGCTGTCTGCGTACGAAAGGTTCGCACGTCCGTATTCGCGCGAGCCGGCGGGCTCAACGTTGCCCCCCGACGTGTAGGCAAGAAACTGTGCCCCGTAGCAGATGCCCAGCACGGGATATTTGCCGCGAATCTCGCTGAGGTCTGCCTTGAAAGCGTCTTTGTCGTAAACGGAATAGGGGCTGCCGGAAAGGATCACGCCTTTCACGTCTGTCGCCTCGTGGGGAAATTTGTTGTAAGGAACGATCTCGCAATACATGTTCAGCTCTCTGACCCTGCGGCCGATCAGCTGCGTCGTCTGCGAGCCGAAATCAAGAATAATAAGTCTCTCGTGCATGCTGTGTAGTTGTTTTTGTTTTTTTTCTGAGTGCGGCAAAGGTAGTGATTTTCTCTGCCGAATTTGTTCGGGGTAACCAAAAACGCGTCAGCGGGGTACGCCTCCCCACCGCTGTCATAAGAATGCCGGTGCAACCAATCGCTGTGACCAAAATGAACTTTGAAGTGTCATTGCAACTCTGCACTGTGACAAAAAAGTGCTTTTGGGTATTAGTGCATTAAGTCTCTTTCACAAACAAGACCTTTTTTGTGTCAGTGCAACTCTGCACTACGACCAAAATGGACTTTTTCATGTTAGTGCAACTCTGCACTGTGACCAAAAAGTACTTTTTGGTATTAGTGCATTAACACACTGAGTTGAAAAAGTACTTTTTGGTGTCAGTGCATTAAGTTTCTTTGGCTTTTAAGAGCTTTTTGGTGTTAGTGCAACTCTGCGCTATGACAAAAAAAGTACTTTTTGGCGTTAGTGCATTTAGACACTTTCACAAATGAGACCTTTTTGGTGTCATTGCAACTCTGCGCTATGACAAAAAAGTACTTTTTGGCGTTAGTGCATTTAGACACTTTCACAAATGAGACCTTTTTGGTGTCATTGCAACTCTGCGCTATGACAAAAAAGTACTTTTTGGCGTTAGTGCATTTAGACACTTTCACAAATGAGACCTTTTTGGTGTTAGTGCAACTCTGCACTGCGGGGAAAAAGTACTTTCCCATCATAGCGCGTCTCGGCTCTATGACAAAAAACTGCTTTCCAGCAAAAGAATCAGAAGG
Source organism: bacterium (assembly GCA_963641545.1). Lineage (GTDB taxonomy): Bacteria > Bacteroidota > Bacteroidia > Bacteroidales > Tannerellaceae > Parabacteroides. Next base: position 2,295 of record CAVIFD010000234.1, read on the forward strand.
AGCTGTGTGTTTCGAAGTCGGCTACGACAGGGAGATGGTCGCTGAAGCCACCTTCATACTTAAATCCGTGATAGGAACGCCGGGGGCGAAGCTCTCCGTGTGCTTTGTCGCGCGTGAGAATGTTTGCGGGGGAGAAAACGCGGCAGCTTCCATCACGGAAACGCATTGCAGAGGTAGGCGCGAGGAGATTTCCGGATACGATAATATGATCGAGCATGCTCCATTCGCCTTGGAACTTATGCGTCCCCTTGATTCTGCCTTCGGTAACAGGAGCGAGATTGTATAATTGCCGCGCATCGGCTGTGCCGTCCGCTTCCCGAGCACCGAGCACCTTGGCAATACCGTAAGAATCTGCCGTGGCATTGAAGTCGCCCATGATTATGATATTAGGCGTGCGGCGAATGAGGGAGAGAGAGTCGCACAAGCGTCGGAGCATGCGGTTTGCATCACGGCGATACGTCTCGCTCTCTTTCTCGCCGCCATATTGCGAGGGGAAATGGCAGACGAAGACATCGAGAGTGTCGGACGTAACGACGCGACCTGAAACGTGGAGTATGTTACGCGTCCGCTTGTGTCGGTTATGCGCGAATGTGACGCGGTGCTCACGGTGACCAATATATGCAAACATATCGCGGCGGTAGAGTAGGGCAGAGTTGATGCCGCGACGGTCTTCGCCGTGTGTGATGGCATAGCGGTAGAGCAGATGTCGAAGCGGCGAGCGGGTGAGAAGATGCGTTACGACGGTGTCGTTTTCAATCTCGCACAGTGCCACAAGCGCGGGCGCGTCCCACTCGCCCACAGCCGTTATCACCCGCGCAGTCTGTTGTATCTTATGCAGGTAGCGCCGCATGTTCCAACGGCGGTTTCCGTCGGGGAGAAACTCGTCGTCGTTACAATCGGGGTTGTCCGCAGTGTCGAAAAAGTTTTCCGCGTTATAGCTCACGACGCGAAAGAGGCTCTGCGCCGAGGCTCTGCTACCCAAAAGAAGAAGTATGCAAACGAGATAAGTAAAGGCTTTGGTCATGGCTGCGTCGGAGGGTCTTAATCGCCGCTCTCTATGTCTTCGACATACTCGTATGCCCCGATGTCGGGCGTGTTGTCCTTCAGACGGTCCACGCCGTAACGATCCGTAGGAAATTTCCGTGCCACGGAGACATCAGCCATGCCCACGCCAACGGTCTCGCTGCTTGCCGGACGGAAATCGTACATATATTTATTAGCACTTCCGCCCGTCATGCGATATTCCATGCGG
>CAVIFD010000235.1:0-3527 GCA_963641545.1 bacterium
CTTTCCGAGTGCTCGGAAATCATCACCGGTTGCATTTGCGCACTTCCCGAGTGCTCGGAAACAATTTCCTGCTGCATTTGCGCACTTTCCGAGTGCTCGGAAAACACTACAGAGTGCTCCGCGACGTTTTCCGAGTGCTCGGAAAGCGTCGCAGTCACTTTTTTGTCGTCTGAAAACTTGGGAGGATGGGTCTTTTCTACTTCAGCGTCCCCTCCTGCGCTGCTCGGAGCATTCCCTCGCCGGCAAACAGGAGTATCTCCACGCGTCGGTTCTGCCCCCTGCCCTCCGGCGTATCGTTGCCGGCTATGGGGTCGGCATCGCCTTTGCCTTCGCAGGTCATCCGCTGCCCTTGCACGCCGCATTCCTTCATGCGGTCGCATATGCTCTTTGCTCGTTTGGAGGATAAAATAAGGTTATAGTCCGTCTTGCCCGTGTTGTCGGTATGGCAGAAGACCTTTATATCTATGTCCGCCCTCTCGGCAAGCATGGCAGACAGCTCGGAGATGGCACTGCGCGAGGCGGCTTTGAGCACACTCGAGTTGGCAGCGAAAAGAACGTCGGTGTCGAGGGTCACCTTCAGAGCCTCACCCCCGCTGACAGCCTCCACATGAGCCCCGGGCAGCGCGGCACTCTCTATCTCTTTCTTCTCCCGCTCCATCACCTTGGCAATGGAAGCTCCTGCCGTCCCGCCCACGGTTGCACCCGTTGTGGCATCCACATCTTCGCCCTTCTGAGGGGCACCTGCCGCGGCTTCGCTTCCTGCCGCAGCCTCCCCCATCGCGCCGTGCCGCGCCTTGCATCCTGCCATCAGCACCATGGCACACATCAGCAGCACTACGATATTTCCTTTCTTCATCTTCACTATTCTTTCCATGGTCTGCACCTCAGACAGCTTTAGTCGAACATATTGATGGAGTCGCAGTATTCCAGCTCGCCCTGCACGATGAAGCTGATCTCATCCGGCGAGAACTTCCCGACGCCGTCTCTCATGGCATTTTTCACGACGTACTCAATCAGCTCGTCTTCGTCGATCTCCACGTCGCCTTCGTCATCGGCATCGTCGCTCATATACCCGCGCGACTCGTAGAAGTCGTAGATAAGGTCCACTATGTAGTTGATATCGTCGTCGCTGAACTTGCCCTTCAGCTCCTGCGGAAGATAGTTCTGTATGTATTTCACAGACTCGTCTTCGTCGTAAATCAAATCGTCTTTGTCGCTCATAACTCTTGTTTTTTATATAGGTTTCTACTTGTGTGTGTCCAAAGAAAACGCGTCGGCGTCCTTCCATGCGGGGAACTTTTGGCGCAGCTCGTCGAGGTCCGCACGGCTCAGCGTACAGGTGCGGGTTATCTCTTCCCTCTTGCCGGCATCCGCCAGCTTCTTTCCCTTGGGAGAAAAGACCATCGAATCGCCACGGTAGACAAATCCCTTCCCGTCGATGCCCACGCGGTTGACCCCGCAGACATACGCCATATTCTCGATAGCCCGTGCAGCAAGCAGCGTCTTCCATGCCCTCTTGCGCGTCTCGGGCCAGTTGGCAACATATATCAAGAGGTCGTATTCGTTCCCTCGGTTGCGGCTCCACACAGGGAAGCGCAGGTCGTAGCACACCTGCAGGCAGACATTCCAGCCCTTATAGGGAACAATCATCCTTCTGTCGCCGGCAGCAAAATGAGCGTCTTCCCCCGCCATGCGAAAGAGGTGACGCTTGTCGCAGTAGTGTTCCTCCCCCTCGGGAGTGATGAAGAAAGCACGGTTGAAATACTTGTCGCCGTCCTTCACGATGAAGCTGCCGGCAACAGCCATGCGATACTTCTTTGCCCAGCCTTTCACGGCACCCACCGTCGGTCCGTCCATCGTGTCGGCAAGCCTCTCCACATCCATGGAGAAACCCGTCGTGAATGTTTCGGGCAACACGGCAATGTCCGTCCTGCCACTAACCCTCCGGAGCAACTCTCCGTAGTAACCCAGATTCTCGTCTCTGTCTTCCCATGTGATATGAGACTGAATCATACTGATACGCAAACCATCTGTCATGATAAGTGATTAAATCTGTACGAAATTCTCGGGATGACATGCCGTCACCCCCCTGTAGCATTCGCGGATAGAGCGGATGTCTTTCTCCGCGTCTCCTGTCGGATGGAACAGTCCCTTTATGCCTGCCTCCTTCTTCGCGTAGTCGAAATAGGCAATCATGATGGGGACCTGCGCTCCCAACGCGATATAATAGAAACCCCGCTTCCATGTCTCGGCCCTTCGGCGCGTGCCCTCGGGCGTTATGGCAATCTGAAACCTTTCCCGCGTGCCGAACATGGCAATAATCTGGTCGGTCACCGACGTGTGCTTCTTCCTGTCGACCGGCACACCCCCAATCCACGAAAAGAACAGGTTGAAAGGGAACACGAACCACTCCTTCTTTATAAGGAAACTTGCGTTCCGCCCAAGCGAGGTATATAGCAGCTTACCCACAACGAAATCCCAATTGCTGGTATGCGGGGCAACACATATCACACATTTGGGCACGTCTTCGCACACCGAGCCGACTTTCCATCCCGCCATGCGAAGAAGCGCCCTGCTGATAGCTTTCTTCATTACTCCCCGCTCTCTTTGCCCAGCTTCTCTATCTCCGAGACGATAGCATCTTCCTCTGCCTGCAAGTCCGCGCGCAGCTTGTTATAGTATTCCTTCACCAGCTTCTTGTTGTCTTTGGCATCCGGAGAGCCGGCACGGCGCACAAACTCGTCCTGCATATCCAAAATCCTCGAGAGCAGCGCGTCTGCCTTCTCTTTTTCCGTACCCGGAACAAACAACTTGCACACCAATACTTCCGAGAAAAGGTCACCCGCTACGTAACCGATCTCCTTCTTCAAAATTCTTCTTTTTGCCATGATTGTTTATGAATTAAAATGCTCGCAAAACTACGAAACCTTTATTAAATCGCCCCAAGCCACGAGTGAAAAGATAAAATGGCTTACCTTCGCGACTTCAAAATTCTTTGGTTACAAACAGAAATCATATATGGAAATGGAAACAGTGATGCCGGACTACCTCTTCGAGAGCAGCTGGGAAGTATGCAACAAGGTAGGCGGCATCTACACCGTGCTGTCGACAAAGGCACGCACTCTGCACGAGATGTTTGGCGACAATCTGATCTTTATCGGACCTGACCTATGGGGCGAAGGCGGCTGTGCACCCGATTTTATTGCGGACGACGCATTGTTTGCCGACTGGAGACGGCACGCAGCGGCAGACGACAAGCTCAGGATAAAGGTCGGACGCTGGGATGTGCCCGGCACGCCTCCGGCATTGCTCGTCGACTTCAAACCGTTCTTCAGCGAAAAGGATACACTCTACTACGAGATGTGGGACAGCTTCGGCGTGGATTCCATGCATGCCTACGGCGACTACGACGACTCCTGCATGTTTGCCTGCGCCGTCGGCAAAGTGATAGAGAGCTTCTACCGCTTCCATCACCTTTCCGACAAGAAGGTTGCCGCCCTGTTCAACGAATGGATGCTGGGTATGGG
>CAVIFD010000236.1:0-3525 GCA_963641545.1 bacterium
TCGTACCTTTTGGTATAGACGGTTTCTGCATCTTTTTCTGTTCGCTCTTTTTTACCGTCGGAGCATGCCGACTTCCATATAATATAATGTATAAACGGCGGCAAAGGTAACAATTTGCCCTAATCAAGGCTCCGCCCCTCTGCATACGTTCTGTTCGCACTCGCAAGACCCTTCCTCGCCGCCATGCTCCCTCTGCTGTTTCTTGAAGAAAGTCGTGAAAAGTTTCAACAGCTCCGTCGCGCTGCGATGAAGGTCGTGAAAAGTTTCACGAGTTCCGTCGCGTTGCGATGAAGGTTGTGAAAAGTTTCAACAGCTCCGTCGCATTGCGATGAAGGTTGTGAAGTGCTTCACCACTTTCTTCGGCGGAAAAGTTAACGGCGGGATACGGCTTTATCTTCTCAGTCCGCAGCCCACTGCTTCATCTCATACATATCCAGGTATTCCTCCCACAGGGGGTCAAGCTCGGTGTAGATGGTTATGGGGAGGAGTTCGAAGGGCATCAGAACGTCGTTCAGACGCTCTCCGAAGACGCGCGCCGTGCGGGTGTAGTACGTCCACACCCTCTCTCCTGCTCCGGTCGACACTTCCGTAAGGATCGACAGCTTGTCTTTCTCCATTGCCTTGCGCAAGGTCTCCTGCACGGCTTCCATCTTCTCGGCAAGAGCCTCCGAGGGCATGTTGCCGCCCTCGTACTTCCACGTTATCTCCACCCGTTCCTTAAACTTGCCCGAGCGGACAAACTCCATGATGTCGTCGCGCCCGCAGACGGTGATGAGATGCCCCGCCTCATCTTCCGAGAGGGCAGTAAACCATTCGTCGCTCAGTCTCATATCGTATTTGTTTTGTCTTCTTTCCTGCGTTTCTTCCACAGCTGCCAGCTGTTGAAAATGTTTTGCCACAGCACGTACGACCCCGGACCAACCGAGGAGACGGGGTCGAGATATGTGTATGCCATCCAGATGGCAAGCACCGTGTTCTTCTGTCCAAGAGCCTGACCGGCGCTGATGCGGTCGTCGTAAACACTGCCTACCTGCTTACCGAGGAAAAACTGAAGTGCACATGTGGCAAGTCCCGCAAGGGCTATCAGCAGCAACACATCGCCCGCAACAGTGCTGTTCACCAGCGAGCGCAATGTCTGCCCCGTGACGATTGCCAGCGCAACGCCCCATAGATAGAACGCCAGATCGTGGAACCCCAGCAACAGGGCATGGACCTTCGGAACGGCGTAACGGAAAAGCATCGCCAGGAAAAACGGCATCAGCAGCAAGGGAAAGACCTTACCCAATATCTTGAGGAATGCCGCCCAAAACGAGATGTCGGCGTGCGGCTCCACCATCGGAAACACCAGCGGGACGACAATTGCCGCCAGGAGGTTGGAGAGCAGTGTGTAGGTGGTGAGATGCGAGGCACTGCCGCCAAGCTTGTGCGTTATGACGGCAGCTGCCGTTGCCGTCGGGCACACGAGGCACACCATTGCCGCCTCTATCACCTCCTTATAGGCATCCGCCATCGGGATGACGATAAGGAATGCCGCCAATGCCGCAGTCGACATGAACTGAAACAGCAGCAGCCATCCGTGCCACGGCGAAGGCATGAGCTCGCGCCAGTCCACCTTGCAGAACGTCAGCAGCAGCTGCGCGAAGATGAGTGACGGGGTGAGATAAGCTACAAGCGTATTCACGAAAGGCTTCGTCGGCTCGAGGAAGGGGATGCCCGCAAACGCGAGATAACACAGTGCCCCGACAAGCATTGCCACCGGCAAGGTCCAGTTTTTTAGAAATTTCAGCATGATGACTTTTATTCCGAACGAAGGGGAACATGCATCGTCTGCACATTCCCCCCTCGCTCTCGTTTCATTCATTATAATATCTCTCACTTGCGGAACGGGGCCTTCACGACCTGCGCCTGCAGGTTGCGCCCGCGCACCTTAACGAATATCTCCGACCCTGCCTTTGCATACTCGGGCTTCACGTACCCCATGCCGATGCCTTTCTTCAGTACGGGCGACATCGTTCCGGAGGTGACAGTGCCGATGGCATTGTCTTCGGCATCCACAATCTCGTAGCCGTGGCGGGGAATACCTTTATCCACCAGCTCGAAGGCACACAGGCGGCGCGTCACGCCCTCTTTCTTCTGACGCTCCAGCTCGGCACGGTTGGTGAAATCCTTTCCGTCCGTAAACTTGGTTATCCATCCCAGCCCTGCTTCGATGGGCGACGTAGTGTCGTCGAGGTCGTTGCCGTAAAGACAGAAACCCATCTCGAGGCGGAGCGTGTCACGTGCCCCCAAACCTATCGGCTTGATGCCCTCCGGCTCCCCTGCCTTGAAGATGGCATCCCATATGGTCTTGGCATCCTCGGGATAGAAATAAAGCTCGAAGCCCCCTGCACCGGTGTAGCCCGTGTTGGAGATGATGACATTCTTGCAGCCGGCAAACTCGCCCATGGTGAATGCGTAGTAAGGAATGGAGGAGAGATCTACCGGCGTAAGGCGTTGCAACACCTCGGTTGCCTTCGGTCCCTGGATGGCAAGCTGTGCGGTATGGTCGGAAGCGTTCTCAAGCTCTGCACCCACACTGTTATGGCTCACACACCAGTCCCAGTCCTTGGCTATGTTGCCGGCGTTGACCACCAGCATGTATTTCTCCGGCTCAACGTGGTAGACCAGCAGGTCATCCACAATGCCGCCCTTCTCGTTCGGGAAGCAGGTGTACTGCGCCTTGCCGAGAGGCAGGGCGGAAGCGTCGTTCGACGTGATGCTCTGTATGAACGCCAAGGCATTCGGACCTTTCACCCAAAACTCACCCATGTGAGATACGTCGAACACACCCACACCACTGACAACAGTCATGTGCTCGTCGATGATACCGGTATATTCTATCGGCATGTTGAAACCTGCAAATTCATGCATCTTTGCTCCCAGTGCGATATGCACGTCGGTAAACGGAGTCGTCTTCATATTATGTCTTAGGATTTTTGAGCCGACAGCTCGATTATTTTTATGATTGTCTGCATACTCTTCTCCAGCGAAGCCACCGGAAGGAACTCGTAACGCCCGTGGAAGTTCAGCCCGCCGGCAAACAGATTGGGGCAAGGCAGACCCATGAACGACAGGCGTGCCCCGTCCGTGCCTCCGCGTATGGGCTTGACCAAAGGCTTGATGCCGGCTGCCTCCATGGCACGGAAAGCCAGGTCGACAACGTGTTTCTTCGGCTCCACCACCTCGCGCATGTTGTAATACTGATCGCGCAGCTCCAGTGTTGTGCTGCCCGGATGGATCTCGTTCATGCGTTTCACCAGCATCTCCAGCTGCGTCTTCTTTTCTTCGAACAACGAACGCACATGGTCGCGGATGATATACGTGAGCGAAGCCTCTTCCACCGTGCCCGTCATTCCCGTCAGGTGATAGAAGCCCTCGTATCCTTCTGTGTGCTCGGGCCGCTGCGAAGCCGGCAGCCATGAGGCGAACTCTGCCGCCAGCAGCGAAGCGTTCAGCATCTTGTTTTTTGCATACCCGGGATGGACG
>CAVIFD010000237.1:0-3506 GCA_963641545.1 bacterium
GCATAGGTCTTTCGGCGATAGCCCAACTCGCATCCGATATCTATGGACCACGTGTTACCTTCCCACAGGGACTCGGCACAGGTGCTCTCTACACCGACAACCTGTCTGCCTCCACAGAAATAAGGGGCAATATGATATGGATGAAGAAAAGGATTAATTGATTAGATACAAACGGCTAATTTATAATGACATTACAGGAGTTTCTTGACGAATGGAACAGTCCCTGCGACACCATCACCGTACACACCAGCGGGTCCACCGGCAAACCAAAAGCCATCCGTGTGGAGAAGTCGCGGATGAGGGCGAGTGCCGCCAAGACCTGCCGTTTCCTCTCGCTCCGTCCGGGCGACACGGCTCTTCTGTGTATGTCCCTTGACTACATAGCCGGAAAGATGATGGTGGTGCGCAGCATCGTCGGCGGAATGAAACTCATTAGCGTCACGCCATCGTCGCATCCCCTCCGCGGCATTGCCTCGCCGCCACATTTTGCCGCTATGGTGCCCATGCAGGTTTACTCCTCCATGCAAGATCCGGAGGAACTCGACACCTTGAGTCACATACGGCATCTTATTATCGGCGGGGGAGCTGTAGACCCCGGGATGGCCCGCATGCTGAAGAGCTTCCCCAACGCCGTGTGGAGCACCTACGGCATGACGGAGACGCTCTCTCATATTGCCCTGCGCCGGCTAAGCGGCGACATGGCGTCAGACTATTACACGCCCTTCGAGGGAGTGGCCCTGCGGCAGGATGCCGACGGCTGCCTTGTTATCGACGCTCCCGACGTATGTCCCGCTACGCTCCATACCAACGACATCGTGGAGTTTCATCCCGACGGAGTTCGTTTCCGCATTATAGGCAGAAAAGACAACGTGATAGTGAGCGGCGGAGTAAAGATACACATCGAAGAGGTGGAGCAGATGCTGGCACCCCACCTTGCGTGTGATTTCGCCGTCAGCAAGCGTCCCGACCCGCGTTTCGGTGAAGTGGCGGTGTTGGTTCTCGCCAATAAAGGGGAAAAGAAAAGGGAGACAGACTCCGTTTGGAAAATCATTTCGGAGTGTCTCCCTCGGTATTGGCGTCCCAAGGAAATAATTCCCGTTCCTGCCATTCCCCGCACTGCAACGGGCAAGATAGCCCGTGCAGAGGTTCTTTCACTTATTGGGCAGAAACAAGATACTTTTCAGTGACAGGGTAAGAATAAATCAGTACAATTTACGGCTGATGTTTTTCGGGACGTTTTACAGTATCTTCTTGTAAAGGGCCAGGATGTCGTCCTTAGTCACAGGTCTCGGGTTGCCCGGTGTGCAAACATCGGTTATTGCCTGTTCGGCCAGTGCCGGGATGTCCTCCTCCTTGATGCCGAGGTCGGTAAGATGCTGCGGTATCCCCACGAGCTTTGAGAGGTTTTCTATCTCGTTGCAAGCAGCCTCTGCTGCCTGTTCGTCGGTCATGCCGGTCTCATAGACACCCACGACCTTAGCTATCTCCACATATTTCTTCACGCTCACAGGCATGTTGAATCTCATCACGGTCGGCAGCAGGATGGCACACGCCACACCATGCGGCACGTCGTGCAGGGCGCTCATCGGGTGTGCCATGCCATGGTCCACGCCGAGCCCCACGTTGGAGAATGCCATTCCGGCGATATACTGTGCCACGGCCATTCCGTTGCGTCCCTCCGGGTTTGTCGGGTCGTTCACGGCGACGGGCAGATATTTGTGTATCATCTCTATGGCCTTGATTTCGAACATGTCGCTCATCTCCCAGGCGGCTTTCGTGATAAGTCCCTCGATGGCGTGTGTCATGGCATCCATTCCCGTTGCTGCGGTGAGTCCCTTGGGGAGGGAATACATCAGTTCCGCATCAATGATTGCCACGGCAGGGATATCGTTGGGGTCTACGCACACCATCTTCTGCTGGCGTTTCTCGTCGATGATTACATAGTTTATGGTTGTCTCGGCTGCCGTTCCCGCCGTTGTGGGCAGTGCTATTATCGGCAGGCACTTGTTCTTCGTGTCTGCCACACCCTCGAGCGACACCACGTCGGCGAACTCCGGGTTGGTGCAAACAATGCCGATACCCTTTGCCGTGTCCATCGACGAACCTCCGCCAATGGCAACGATGAAGTCGGCTCCGGCCTTCTTGCACGCCTCCACGCCCATTGTCACGTTGGCCACGGTGGGGTTGGGCTTCACCTCGTCATACACTTCGTAGGGTATGCCGGCCTCGTCGAGCACGTCGAGCACCATCTTCGCAACACCGAATTTCATCAGTCCCTTGTCTGTCACGACGAGAGCTTTCTTGAAGCCGCGGCTCTTCACCACCGTTGGCAGTTCCTTTCTCGATCCCGGTCCGAAGTATGACACTTCGTTCAAAATAAATCTGTTTACCATAACTTTGGATTTTTAGTTATATAAAATGTTTTGTATTATAGTCCAATGCCTTGTATTGCAATGAATTCCGTTTTCCGATATTGAGACTTTATCTTAGCCCCTTTACCATATAAAAGACGTGTGCCACACCAATTTGTAACACACGTCCTTTGTCGTTTTTTTCGTATTTTTTCAGGGTATTCTCTCCCGTAATTTTCCTGTTGCCTTGCCTGTTACAGAAGCCTCCCAATCTGGTAGACGGCAGCCGACACAAGCCATGCCACGGCAGTGGTGTAGAATGCCGTGAACAATGCCCATTTCCAACTGCCCGACTCGTTTTTCACCGCCGCTATCGTGGCGAGACATGGGAAGTAGAGCAACACGAAGAGCAGGTAGCAGAACGCGATGAGCGGCGTAACCCCGTCGGCACTCATCTTCTGGTAGAGGCGGCTGTATTTCGCCTCGTCCGCTTCCTCGTCGTCTGCCACAGTTCCGTCTCCCGAGTAGAGCACACCCATCGTGGAAGCCACAATTTCCTTTGCGCCCACGCCGGAGATAAGTCCCACGGAGAGTTTCCAGTCGAAGCCCTGCGGACGGAACACCGGCTCCACCGTCTTGCCTATCATCCCGATGTAGCTCTGTTCCTGCTGTTCCTGTGCCTTCAGCTTGTCGTTGTGCGGGAAATATCCCAGTGCCCAAACTATGATGCTTGCCACGAGGATAATGCCTCCCATCTTCTTGAGATACTGCTTTCCCTTCTCCCACGTGTGCCTGAAAATTGCCTTTGCCGTGGGGAAGCGGTATGGAGGCAGCTCCATCACGAACGGGGTGTCCTCGCTCCTCACGAGCCACCTGCTGAACACGCGGCTCATCACCACCGCCATGGCGATTCCTATGGCGTACAGGGCTATCATGATGCCGCTGCGGTATTCTATGGCAAAGAAAGTGCTCGTTATCATGATGTATATGGGCAACCTTGCCGAGCAGCTCATAAAGGGCAGTATAAGCATCGTTATGAGCCGGCTTCTGCGGCTCTCGATGGTTCTTGTCGCCATCACTGCCGGCACGTTGCATCCGAAGCCCATGATGAGCGGTATGAACGATTTCCCGTGCAGTCCCATCTTATGCATCAGC
>CAVIFD010000238.1:0-3491 GCA_963641545.1 bacterium
GTCTACAAAGAGACGAAAAAGTACTTTGCGGTCTCATTGCAAGTCTGCAAAGACATTAGAAAATCCATTTTGGTCACAGCGCAGAGTTGCACTGATATTAGAAAGTACTTTTTGGTGGTAGAAACGAGTTGCGCTACTATTCCCAACTGTCATCCCGCGCCCCGACGCGGGATCTCATACTCAACTCGAATGCATTCTTTTGATAGTCCTGAGTGGAGGTTGGGATTCCGGATCAAGTCCGGAATGACATTTGAGGAAAACAACAAAGCCGCCCCGGGTGGGGGCGGCTTTGTTGTTAACGAGTTTATTGCAATCGGCTTTACTGCATCATAACCTTCACGGCAGTACCTCCGATGCGGACGATGACAATATCACCTCTGCGGAGACCTGTCGGGATTGAGACAGTGCCACCTGCCACATTCCCCGAACCGATCATCATGCCTGTCATGGAATAGACAACCACGCGCGTGCCGTCCTTCACGCCGTCAATGTGCAACGCGCCGCCGTTTGCATATATCGTCACCTTACCTGCGGCGATGTCTTCAATGCCCGTGCTCATGTTGCCGACGATATGCTTGAACTCCTTCCAGCCGGCTGTGGATTTGTATTTCAGCAATGTCTCGTCAGGCACGTAGAGCGTCCCGTCGTTCAGCGTGTATTCGCTGAAGGCGGATGCCTCTATCGCGAACGGCTCCTCTATGTACGAAACAACCTTCGAGATGTCGCTGCAATAGAAAGCCTTTTCGCCGATCGTCGTCACGCCGCTCGGGATGGCAATGTAATCCAAGAGGTCGCATGCGCAGAACGCAAACGCTCCGATGCTCTCCACACTGCTGCGCAGGGTTACGGAAATCAGGTTGCTACAGCCGTAGAACGCGCTGTCGCTGATCTCCTTCACGCCGTCGTAATACTCCATGCTCTTCAAGTCGCTCTTCATAGTGCTGTTCTGCTCGCTCTTCATATTATTACTGCCGATGGTGACAGACCTCAGTCCGATGCCGCCACTGAAAGCATGTGCGCCGATCTTCTCCACTCTGTCAGAGATTACCAGATCCTTTATCTCCGTGTTCTCGTTGCTGTAGATATGCCCTGCCTGAACGAGCGGGTTGGCTGCTTCGTCGCCAAAGTTGATGTTACACCATGCGGGGATATCCTCAACAACGACCTTATCCAGCGCGGTGCAGCCGTCGAACGCACCTGCGCCGATACTTTCCACTGTGCTGCGGATGGTGACGGACTTCAACGCAGAGCAATCGTTGAAGGCACCGTCGCCGATGGTCTTCACGCTGCGCGGGATTTCGATGCCGGTAAGACCCGAGCAACCACTGAAGGCATCACTCTCGATACCCGTCACAGGCAGGTCGCCGACTTTTTCCGGAATAGTGATGGTCCCCGAGTAATTGCCTTTCGTTACAAACCATTCCGTCTTGTCGCCGGTGTTGTCCGTGTTGTAGTTGAAGTTGATAACCGTTCCGTCGTCTTCCACTTCGATGCGGTCAGGTCCGGTCTTGTCTTCCACTATATTCGCAAACTCCTTCCAGCCGTCGGCTGCCACGTAGTTTCCTTTCGTATCCGCCGGCACTTTGAGCGTCGCGTTTGCTTTCACACTCGACTCAAAGACATCGTCTCCAAGCGCGGGCGGCGTGGTGGCAAGCGAGGTGATATTGGTGATCCCCGTGCAGCCGGTGAACGCCTTCTCGCCTATGCTCGTCACGCTGCTCGGGATTTCCACGGATGTCAGAGCGGTGCAGCCCTCGAACGCATTCGCAGAGATGCCCTTCACAGGCAAACCGTTTGCCGTAGCCGGAATCTTGATTGTCGCTGCCGTATATCCGCTTCCCTTTATCACCTCCAACGCCGTTGCGCTATCGCCGGTGTATTGGTAATAGATGGTCACACCCTCATTCACGGCAGAGATGGTAGACTCTGTTATATTCTTAAATCCTTTCCAACCATCAGCATCTTTATATGCCTTCAGCGACCCTGTCGGCACAACGAGCTTCGCATTTGTTTCCACAGCCGACTCAAAGGCATCCTCTCCAACCGTGGGCGGCGTGGTGTTGAGCGAGGTAATCTTGGTAATAGCTGTACATTCCCCGAACGCATATTCGCCGATGCTTGTCACGCTGCTCGGGATGATAATTTCCGTCAAGCCCTCGCATTTACTGAACGCACCCCCGCCGATGCTTGTTACGCTGCTTCCGATGGTGATGGATTTCGCACCCTTACACCCCGTGAACGCCTCTTGGCAGATCTCTTTCACGCTGTTCGGGATGGTGATGGATGTCAGGCTCTCGCAACCGGCAAACGTGGATTCGCCTATCTTTGTCACGCCGCTGCCAATGGTGACGGTTTTCGCACTCGTACACCCTGCGAATGCCGTCTCACCGATGCTCGTCACGCTGTTCGGGATGGTGATGGCGGTCAAGCCCTCGCAATCACCGAACGCACTCTCGCCTATGCTCTCCACACTGCTCGGGATGGCGACGGAGGTCAGCTCATCGCAACCATCGAACGCACTCTCACCTATGCTCGTCACGCTGCTCGGGATGGTGACGGCGGTCAGTTTCTTACAATCTTTGAACGCAGATGCACTGATACCCTTCACAGGCAAACCGTTACTTCCAACGGTGACTGTTGCCGGTATCTTGATGGTACCCGTATACTTATCTGTACCGCTTATCACCTCCAACGCATTTTTGTTTTCATCGGTGTATTGGTAGTAGACCATCACGCCGTCTTCATTCTCGGCTGAGATAGTAGACTCTGATATGTTCTTGAAGTCGCTCCAACCGCTGCCTTCGGCTTGGTACGCGCCCAGCGTCCCTGCCGGCACTTCGAGCGTCGTTGTTGTTTTATTCACATCCTTGAAGGCATCAGTGCCGACCGTGGGCGGCGTTTCATTGAGCAAGGTGATTTTGGTAAAGCTGCATCCAACGAACGCATAATTATTAATTTCCGTCACTGTGCTCGGTATTACCAATTCCGTCACCTCGCTTTCCGGGTTCGAAGAAAGGTAGAGATGCTTTGCGCAGGACAACGGATTGGCTTCGCCGTCGCCGAACGTCACCCCGCACCACTTAGCTATATCCTCCACAACGACCTTCGCCAGATTGCTGCAACCAGAGAACGCCGATGCGCCGATGCTCGTCACGCTGCTCGGAACAGTGATAGAGGTCAAGCCCGTGCCGTTGAATGCCGATGCTCCGATGCTCTCCACGCCGGTCGGGATTTCGATGGAGGTAAGAGCGGTGCAACCTTTGAACGCCTCCGCGTCGATGCTCGTTACAGACTTACCGTCAACTGTTGCCGGAATCTTGATTGTCTCGGCTGTATATCCGTCTCCCTTTACCACCTTCAGCGCAGTCTTCTCGCTGTCGGTATACAGGTAATATATCATCACGCCCTCATTCTCGGCGGCGATGGTCTGCTCCACTATGTTCTTGAAGTCGCTCCAACCGCTGCCTTCGGCTTGGTACGCGCCCAGCGTC
>CAVIFD010000239.1:0-3484 GCA_963641545.1 bacterium
GTCTTATATCACATCATGAAAATATTTACGGAAAGAGGGACGCGGGGCGCACGGGGTGTGTTTGCCGTGATGATGTTGTTGTCGGTTATGTGCGGGAGCGTCGTGCCTGTCGCGGGACAGACATTGCGCAAGGCTCCTGCCCCGATGTATCGCGATCCGGTGACAGACGGGGCTGCCGACCCCGTCGTTGTGTGGAACGACAACAGCCACTCGTGGTGGATGCTCTACACGCAGCGGCGGGCAAACACCGAAGCAGCCGACGTGGCATACTGCTACGGCACGCAGATAGGCGTGGCAGAGACGACGGACAACGGGCAGACGTGGACATACAGAGGGACTCTGAAGTTGGACTTCGAAGAGGGAGTCAACACGTTTTGGGCACCGGAAGTGATCTGCGAAGGCGGGAAGTATCACATGTTCGTGTCGTATATCCGAGGCGTGAGAAACCATTGGGGCGGCAGCAAACACATGGAGCACTACGTTAGCCGTGACCTTTGGCACTGGAAACACAAGGGAAGGGTTGACCTGGGGTCCGACGCAGTCATCGACGCGGCTGTCCACAGGTTGCCGAGCGGACAGTGGCGCATGTGGTACAAAGACGAGAATAAAGGTTCGCACATATTTGCCGTCGACAGCAAGAACCTGAAGGACTGGTCTGCGCCGCGAGAGGTCCTGAGCGGGAAGGCACAGGAAGGACCGTACGTTTTCAGCTATAAAGGTTACTTCTGGATGATCACCGACGAATGGCAGGGACTTCGCGTGTATCGTTCGAAGGACATGAACGAGTGGGAGAAACAAGGACTGATCCTGGCAGAGGCAAGCCACAGAAGCGAAGACACCCCGAACGGAGCGCATGCCTGCGTGAGCGTTGTCGGCGACAGGGCATACATCTTCTACTTCACACATCCGGGCAGGACAAGCCAGCTGCATTCTATGATTGACAAGAACGGCGTGACGCCCTACGACCTCCGCCGCTCGTCCATACAGGTTGCGCCGCTGCAATTCAAGGACGGGACGTTGGTTTGCGACCACGAGTCGGATTTCGACTTCTACCTACCCGACAGATAGCATATACGCCGAAGAGATAACGTCGAGGGGAGCCTCCTTGCGGAAACTCCCCTCTTATTGTTTCAATTCAGGTATTAGCCCTAAGGCAAAAAGATTGTTTAGGTTATCTGCCCGCAAAGTTGGGGCTTTTCGAAATACTGTGCAAACAAATAAATATATTATAAAACACATTTTCGGGGCTGCATTTGCCCTTTGGAATTTAACCCCGTAATTGCTCAGAGATAACGCAGTTCAGCTCCCCGGGCACTGCCGTCGATGATGCCGTTGTCGTACACGAGCTGTCCGCCGACAAAGGTCTGCACGACCCTGTGGTGAAACGTCACGCCCTCGAAGGGCGACCATCCGCATTTATAGAGTATGTTCTCGGGAGCAACTGTCCACGCCTTATTTGGGTCGACAATCACAAGGTCGGCATAATAGCCCGGGCGGATGAAGCCACGGCGGTCGATATGGTAAAGCTCGGCGGGAGCATGTGCCATCTTCTCCACCACCTTTTCATAAGTAAAGCATCCCATCGATGCCATCTCCAGCATGCACACCAGCGAGTGTTGCACCAACGGTCCGCCCGACGCAGCCTTCAGGCAACTGCCCTCTTTCTCTTCCATCAGGTGCGGAGCATGATCTGTTGCCACCACATCAATCGTACCATCCACAACGGCACGGCGAAGGGCAGCGCGGTCGCTCGCTGTCTTGATGGAAGGGTTCCACTTTATGCGGTTGCCATACGCGGCATAATCGTCGTCGGAAAACCAAAGGTGATGCACGCATACCTCCCCTGTGATCTTCTTTTCGCGAAGGGGAATCGCGCAGCTCAGCAGTGTGAGCTCCTTTGCCGTGGAGAGATGCAGAATGTGCAGACGCGTGCCAAGGCGCGTGGCAAGCTCCACAGCTTCGGACGAGCTCGCGTAGCAGGCTTCTTCGCTCCGTATCTTGCTGTGGAAAGATATGTCGAGATCTGTGCCATACTTCTCCGTATAACAGGCTCTGTTACGCCTTATGATTTCTTCCTTCTCCGCATGAATGGCAATCAGCATATCCGTCTCGCTGAAGAAACGCTCCAGGCTCTCCTTTCTGTCGACCAGCATATTCCCCGTCGACGAGCCGAGAAAGAGCTTCAGCCCTGGCACACGGCTACGGTCAAGCCGCGCGACCTCGTCAATATTGTCGTTCGTACCTCCGAAGAAAAACGAATAGTTCGCAAGGGATGTTTCCGCGCCGCGTTGCAGCTTCCACATGAGTGCCTCGATGGTGGTTGTCTGCGGAATGGTGTTCGGCATATCCATAAAGCTCGTCACGCCGCCGGCAACGGCTGCACGGCTCTCGCCGGCAATGTCGCCCTTGTGCGTGAGCCCGGGCTCTCGGAAATGCACCTGGTCGTCGATAGCCCCCGGGAGCAACATCTTCCCGCCGGCATCAATCACCCGAGCGTTAGAGAGCGTCTCGGGCGTGTTTCCTTCGTATACCTCTGCTATCTTGTCTCCGTCGATGAGCACAGAGCCATCGAACCTGCGCCCCTCGTTTATGATGCGGGCATTCTTTATCAGCGTCGCAGACATATCCGTCACCGTTTTTTCTGTGGATACTTGCGGAAGAGACTCCACCATTTCAGCTTGAGCACACCAAACAACGCCTCGCCGAAGATGGAAGAGTTCATCTTCGACTCGCCCAGCACGCGGTTGACAAAGATGATAGGCACCTCCACCAGGCGGAAGCCGCATTTGTATGCCGTAAACTTCATCTCTATCTGAAAAGCATAACCCTTGAAATGGATATGGTCGAGGTCGATTGTCTCGAGCACCTCCCTGCGATAGCATTTGAAGCCTGCCGTGGTATCCTGTATCTTCATGCCCGTGACGAAACGGACATACACCGAGGCGAAGTACGACATAAGCACACGTCCGAGCGGCCAGTTCACCACGTTCACCCCGTTGCAATAGCGCGAGCCTATTGCCACGTCGCCCCCCTCTTCCGTGCAGGCGGCATAAAGCTTCGGGAGATCGGCAGGATTGTGACTGAAGTCGGCATCCATCTCGAAGATGTAATCGTATTTATGCTCGATTGCCCATTTGAAACCGCATATATAGGCAGTGCCCAGCCCCTGTTTCCCCTGCCTCTCGACAAGAAAAAGACGCTCGGGAAACTCCCCTTGCAGACGTTTTACGATGTCCGCCGTCCCGTCGGGAGAGCCGTCGTCGATAATCAGGATATGGAAATCCTTCTCCAGAGAAAACACCGCGCGAATGATATTCTCCGCGTTCTCTTTCTCGTTGTAGGTTGGGATGATAACAATACTATCAGACATAATCTCGTGTTTTTAATACCGGTCGCGAATGTATACATTTTATTTGTTTCCGTCGACAATCTGTCTTTGACTGAAAAAAGTTGACTCACAATAGGAGTTAACGATGTATCAATT
>CAVIFD010000240.1:0-3480 GCA_963641545.1 bacterium
GAAAGCGGACTTTCTTGTCTCGCGGGGCTTCCCTGAAGGAAGAAAGCGGACTTTCCTGTCTCGCGAGGCTTCCCTGAAGGAAGAAAGTGGACTTTCTCGATTTACCGCCGTCTTTTGCGTTGTTCCTGCTGCTTTTTCAGCTGCTCCTGCTGCATGCGCTGAGCCTCTTCGAGGCGTTTCATGAAGCCGGACTTCTTCTGCGGCTTGCGTTTGTTGGCTTCCAGCTTGGCAAGCAGCTTCTCTTCGTCGACAGTGTAGCGGAACACAAGGGTCTGGACAATCGTGATCAGTGTAGACACGAAATAGTAGTAAGTCAGACCCGATGCATACTGGTTGAAGAAGACGAGGAACATCAGGGGCATCATATACATCATGATCTTCATCCCGGGCATCTGCTGCTGTCCGGTGTTGGTCAGCTCCATGTTGTATTTCGTGTATATGATGTTCGTGATGGTCATCAGCAGACAGAACAGGCTGATATGGTTGCCGAAATAGGGCGTTATGACGGGGATGTACGTGCTCCAGCTGAACACGGCATCGTAGGTCGAAAGATCGTGCGCCCAGAGGAAGCTCTGATGGCGAAGCTCGATGGCAGAGGGGAAAAACATGAACAGCGCAATCAGGATAGGCATCTGAAGCAACATCGGCAGGCATCCCGACATCGGGCTTGCTCCGGCACGGCTATACAGATCCATCGTGGCACGCTGACGCTCCACAGCCTTGTCCTGACCCGGATATTTGGCGTTGATCTCCTCCACCTGCGGACGAAGCACACGCATCTTGGCAGACGATATATAGGATTTATACGTCAAGGGGAAGAGTATCAACTTCACGATTACCGTGAGGAGGAATATCAAGAGACCGTAGCTGTGGATAAACTGCCCGAGGAAGTTGAACAGCGGGATGACGAAATATTGGTTCACCCAACGGAAGATACCCCATCCGAGCGGGACAATCTTCTCAAGGTCCAGCTCTTCCGCAGCCTCGTCGTCGAACGACTTGAGCAGCGAGAATTGGTTCGGACCGAAATAGAAGCGCAGATCCGTGGCTTCGTTCCCTCGCAGATCGAACGGGAGGGAAGCCGTCGTCTTATATTCTTTCAGGAAAGAACCGCTCTCCGGCAATTTCTTCGACGAGACCACAGCCGCCTCCATGCCGTCGCCATCTGCAATCAGGATGGTCGAGAAATACATATCCTTGTAAGCAATCCATTTCACACGACCCGAAAGCTGCCGGCTGTCGTCTTTCGTCTCGCTGAGATATTCCACGTCGTCGGCAACATACCTGTAATACATCTGTGCATAGCGGTCCTCGAACTTGCGACCTTTCTCCTGCTGAGGGATCTTCTGCTGCCAATGCAGGTCGAGCGCAGTGGTCGAAGGCGACAAGACGCCGTTCAGTCCGTTGCCTTTAACCGACATTCGCAGCATATATTCGTCGGGCAGGAGCGTATAGACGAAATCCAGCGAGCCTCCGCCCTCCACAGGCAGACGCATCGTGAGGCTTCCATTATCGTTTCCTTTAACGGGGGTGAAATACAGATCGCCGGTGTTGACCACACGGTTGCCGGCTGTTACCAGCGTAAAATCCAAATCGGAGTTGTCCTTATCAAACAATACCAGCTCTTCTCCTTTATAATTGTCGTATTGTTTCAGACGTGCATACGACACGCGTCCGCCCTTGTTGCTTATGTGCAGTTCAACGAGGTCGTTCTCAAGCACCGTCACATCGTCTGTGCCGTTCATGGCTGAGGCAAACTCGCCGAGGCTGCTCTTCATGCGCTCTTCGCGAATGGAGTCGGGCAGGTTGGCAAGCATGTCGTCGGAGGCTGCAGCCTCGTTTTCACGTTGCATCTCCGCCTGCTTTGCCTGCTCTATCCGGGCAATGGAATCCTGATAACGGCGTTGTGCCTCCAACTGCTCCGGCGTCGGCCGGTTGAGCCAGCTGAAAGCAAACAAGACAATACCAATCAGCACAAAACCTATTACTGTGTTTTTATCCATCTGCAGTCTTTATTTCTTGTTATCGATAGCCGCTTTCACAAAGCTGAGGAATAGCGGGTTCGGATTGACCACCGTACTGTTGTATTCCGGGTGGAACTGCACGCCGACAAACCATTTCAGCTTGGGTATCTCCACCACTTCCACCAGCCCTGTCTCCGGATTCTCTCCCGTACACTTCATGCCGGCTTTCTCGAACTGCTCGCGATACCGGCTGTTGAATTCGAAGCGGTGACGATGACGCTCCCGGATATGCTCCTGCCCGTATGCCTCATACGCCTTCGAACCTTTTGCCAGAACGCAGTCGTAGGCTCCGAGGCGCATCGAACCGCCCATGTTGGTGATGTTCTTTTGGTCTTCCATGAGGTCGATAACCTTATAAGGCGTGTTCGGCTCCATCTCTGTCGAGTTTGCGTCGGTCATGCCCAATACGTCGCGGGCAAACTCAATGACCATGCACTGCATGCCAAGGCAGATACCGAGGCAAGGCACATCATTCTCGCGGGCATATTTCAGAGCGGCAAACTTGCCTTCTATCCCTCGCTGCCCGAACCCGGGGGCAATCAGTATGCCGTCCATGTCTTTCAGCTGTTCGGCAGCGTTGGCGTTTGTCAGTTTCTCCGAGTGGAAGAGATGCAGGGAGAGCTTGCGGTCGTTGTAGATGGCTGCCTGCAACAAGGATTCGTCGATCGACTTATAGGCATCCTGCAGCTCGACATATTTGCCGACGAGACCGATCTTTACCGTCTCGGTGGCATCCGTCTTCTTCTTCAGGAACTCTTTCCAGCGTTTCATCTCCGGCGTAGGTCCAATCTCCAAACCTGCTTTTTTCAGTATTGCCACGTCCATGTTCTGACGCTGCAACATAAGAGGCACTTCATAGATGGTCGGGACGTCCACCGACTGTATGACAGCGTCGGCATCCACGTTACAGAACAAAGCAACCTTGCGGGTGATATCTTCGTTCAGCAGATGCTCCGTGCGCAACACCAGCACGTCGGGCTGTATTCCCAGCTCCTGCAGCTGCTTTACGGAGTGTTGCGTCGGCTTTGTCTTGTATTCTTTGGCGGCTGCGATGTAGGGAACGTATGTAAGATGCACGCAAAGGCAGTTACGCCCCATTTCCCATTTCAGCTGACGCACAGACTCGATGAACGGCAACGATTCGATGTCGCCCACCGTTCCGCCGATCTCGGTGATGACAAAGTCGAACTTATACTTCGTTCCGAGCAGCTTCACGTTTCGTTTTATCTCGTCGGTGATATGAGGAACCACCTGTACGGTCTTGCCAAGATAATCGCCCCTGCGCTCTTTGTTTATCACGCTCTGATAGATGCGCCCTGTCGTGATGTTGTTCGACCGCGTGGTAGGGACATTCAGGAAACGTTCGTAATGCCCGAGGTCCAGGTCCGCTTCGTGCCCGTCAACAGTTACGTAACACTCGCCGTGCTCGTAAGGGTTCAACGTACCCGGGTCAACG
>CAVIFD010000241.1:0-3473 GCA_963641545.1 bacterium
CTTCGGGTATCTCAATCCATGCGTCCGTCGTGTTCATCTCCTGGTGCGAAACGCCCTTCGAGAACAGCGGGTAGAGGTCTTCTTCCTTTATCGGTTGTTTGGTCTGCGGGTTAAGGATTGGGAGCGGTTTGTTCTTCATGTCCGCTACGATATTATACCATGCAACAGGTATGTCTTTTTCTTCCAATAAAAACTTTTTTGTACTCATATCTCGTTATTCGTTTACATAATTACTCGATTTTACCCCTTTCGGTTACAAATTGGCGGCAAAGGAACAAATAATAATCCGTTCCCCAATGCGCGGGGTAAATTATATACCTTTGCCGCCGCTAAGCATAAACAGTAACGTTTTCGCATGAAGATAAAGCCGGTAATACTCCTACTCGCCGGACTGCTCACGGCAGCACAGGGATCATCACAAAAGAAGAACTTCACATATAAACTCTACGGACAGGTGCGCGGCGACTTGTTCTATAACTCGCGTGCCAATGCCGAGACCGTCGACGGATTGTTCCATCTCTATCCGAAAGACATATCATACGATGCCGACGGCAACGACCTGAATGCGGAAACCAACAGCAGCTTCTATGTACTCTACACCCGTCTCGGGATAAACGTGGGAGGTCCGCGCGTGGGACGTGCTGCGACGACAGCCTGCATAGAGACCGACTTCCGCGGCTCGGGGAGCAACTTCGCGATGATACGTGTGAGGCAGGCATGGGTGAACCTCGATTGGGGGAAGTCTGCCCTGCTCGTCGGGCAGACGTGGCACCCGCTGTTCGGGGATGTGTCGCCGCAGATGCTCAACCTCTCCACCGGCGCACCCTTCCAGCCTTTCAGCCGTTGCCCCATGGTGCGCTACCGTTACACCAACGGCTGTTGGAGGCTCTCGGCAGCTGCGCTGTGGCAACTGCAGTATCTCTCCACAGGACCTGCGGGCAAGAGCGAGGATTACATCAAGCACAGCGGCGTGCCGGAGTTTTATGCCGGGATAGACTATAATGCGCACGGCTGGACAGCCGGCGTAGGGGCAGAAGTGCTCTCCCTCGTGCCGCGCACGAAGTCGGAGACAGACGGCAAGACCTTCAAGGTGCACGAGCGCGTCACCTCCGTCTCCCTCGAGGCACATGCCCGCTACATGGCGAACGGATGGAAAGTATCCCTCAAGACCTTGCTTGCATCCAACCTTACCCACCTCAGCATGATCGGCGGCTACGGCGTGAGCCACGTCGACAGCCGCACGGGAGAGCAGACCTACACCCCCTACCGCCATTCGTCCACTTGGCTTAACATTGTCTACGGCAGCCGCTGGCAGCCGGGTGTGTTCGTCGGCTTTCTGAAGAACCTTGGGGCAGGGAGCGACATCACGGGAGCAACCTACGGCACAGGGCTTGATGTCGACCGGTTGGTCACCACCAACGTGCAGCTCTCATACGTTCTCCCGCATTGGAAGGTAGGGGTTGAATACAGTCCGTCGGTTGCATGGTATGCCGACACACGGCAGGCAAACGGACGTGCCGACGACACTCATTCGGTAACGAACCACCGCCTCCTTGCCGTCCTTCTGTATATGTTCTGATCTTACTTTATCAGCTCTTCCAGTTTGACCCTCTGGAAGGTTATGTGGGCAACGCTCGACTCGTAGAGGATACCTACCGTCGCGCGGTCTGTCATGGACAGACAGCTGTAGCCCCATCCTTCGGCTTCGTCCAGCAGTATCTGATGCTCCGCACGCCATGTCAACCCGCCGTCGAGGCTGGCTTTGATGGTGATATGATGACGACCCTTCGTTGTGTTTGGGTTGGAGAAGAGCAGGATGTCTTTTCCGGTGATGTTGTCTTCGGCATTCACCTTGATTAGGCTTGCCATGCATATCGGCTCGGGAAGGGCACTGCGGCTCGAGGGATGCTCTGTCCACGACCTCCCGAGATCGCGGGTGACAGCTACGGCACGGCTGCCCCCGCGGTTGTCGCGCATGTTAAGCATAAGCACGCCGGGCTCCACCTCTGCCACCTGTGCTTCCGTCGTGTTCGTGCGGGCAGGGTTGTGCAAATGCCATGTCTCCCCACGGTCTTTGCTGTACATTATCCCTGCATTGGGGACGCGGGTGGAGTCGATGAACTGTATCGGGAAGACCAACGTGCCGTCCTGCATGGTGATGCCCCTGCCCGGTCCCTGGAGCAGGAAGTACCACGAAGGGTCTTTCACCTGCGAAGTGATATTGATGGGAGTGCTCCACGTCTTGCCGTCGTCTGTGCTGCGGACCATCATCAGCTGTGCCGTCTCGTCAGGGGTCATGCCCGGCATGGAGTTCCACCACGCACGATCGTTGCCCATGCCATGCGTCCAGGCGGCAACGACCCATACCGTGTTCGTGCGTTCATCCACGAGTATGGACGGGTCGCCCACGCCGTTTTGGGAATGGGGCAAGCCTCCCGTCGTGCCGAAGGTCATGGCAACGCGCATCGGTTCCCATGTCTGCCCCTTGTCCGTGCTGCGGCTCACGCCTATGTCGACCTTCTCCTGCAGGTCGGTGCTGCTGTTGTAACGTATGTCGTAGACACCAATCAGCGTACCGTTGTTTGTTGTTGCCAGCCCCGGGATACGGAAAGCGGCAGAGCCGTCATCGCCTCCCATCCTTACGCCCACACCCACGCGGCGGGGAGCATCTGCCTTCGCGACCCACGCGACATCAACAGGCTTGCCTCCGATAATGGCTTCCGTCAGTGAGAAAGACACCCTCGAGAGCAGCGGGGTCTCCGGCTTCATCTCGAGGCTCACCCAAAAGTAGTTTATGCCCTTCAGCATCGGCTGCCGTGATGTCAGCACGACACTGCGCCCCGAGGCTGCGACCTCATCCTGCAAGACGGAATAGGAAGAGCTCTCGGCACGGCTGCCTCTCGGGGTGAAACCCGTGATATAAGGAAGCGGACTGAAATGAACGCCCTCCCTCGAAGCTGCCTCCACTCCGCCGTAAAAAAGACGGACGGCTTTTATGTGCGTCATGTCCGTCTCGCCCCCGAACACGAGGGTCAACCTGTTCAACACATCCCCCTTCTGCGCGGGGATACGCATCTCGAGCAGCACATTGTCCGCACGGTCGATAAGAATGGGTACCTGCTGCTCCCTGACAAACAGGCTGTCTGCCGCGAATGCCACCGGCACGAAAAGAAGAAGACCTATACAAAGAAGTATGTTTCTCATGATGATTTTATTTGATATGACAAGGGAAACCAAAACAAGCGAACGCCACGACGGAAGACATAGCCGAGAATTAAGGCTATGCGCCAAGGATAGCATTCACTTCTTCCGGGCTTTTGTTTAGGGTTTGGGAGATGACATCTATGCTCATGCCGTTTTGCAGCATCGCCTGCACCAAGGATTTTATCTGAGCGGATTGCTTATTCAATTGGGCAGTTTGCTTATTCAATTGCTCCGACTGCTCGTTGAGCTGGGCGGATTGCTTATTCAAT
>CAVIFD010000242.1:0-3469 GCA_963641545.1 bacterium
TGCATGGGACCGGAAAAGCACTTTTCTACCTTCCTGCAAATTGCATGAGACCGGAAAAGTACTTTTTTTCCTTCCTGCAAATTGCATGAGACCGGAAAAGCACTTTTCTACCTTCCTGCAAATTGCATGAGACCGGAAAAGATATTTGAACCCTGCATGCGGCAATATATTGGCGAAAGCATCGTTATAGAAGCAGCCTTTTTCCCTTCGGGATGCCGTCCGGGTGCTCTGAAAAGGGGGTTAGGCGGAAAGTCGTATATTTGCGGCTCGTTGCAAAAGAAAACAAATTACAAGTTATGAGACTGAAACAGATACTCGCGGTGATGCCGGTCGTTTTGATGGTGGCATGCACCGTTCCCAAAGACGTTGCCTATTTCCAGGGGATCGACTCCGTATCGCCGGAGCAGAAGGCACAGATGACCGGAACCTATTCCACGAAGATATGTCCGGACGATATGCTGACCATTACCGTGACGGGATGGGACCCTACGGTGCTGACGCCTTTCAATCCGCCCACGTTTGCGTATGCCACTCAGGGAGAGGAGAAGGTGGCTGTCTCACAACAGTTGCAGACATATCTGGTGCACAAAGACGGGACGATAAACTTCCCTGTCCTCGGGAAGATTGATGTCGCAGGGCTGTCGAAGCAGGAGTTGGCAGAGAAGCTGCGCGTAGAGATAGACAAGTATGCCAACGGCGTGAACGTGAATGTGCAGATTGTCAATTTCAAGATAACGGTGATGGGTGAGGTGGCACGCCCTGGAGTTGTGTCGATAAAGAACGACCGCATCTCCGTGTTGGATGTGCTGGGCTCCGTCGGCGACCTGACGATAAATGCCAACCGCAAGAACATTCTCGTGATACGCGACCATGACGGAGAGAAAGAGTTCGGGAGGATGGACCTCACCGACCCTGCCATATTCACCTCTCCGTATTATTACCTTAAGCAAAACGACGTGGTGTATGTGGAGCCGAACAAGGCTAAGAAACGCAACTCGCGTTACAGCGCGGCTCAGCAGTACTCGATAACGGTGTTCTCGTCGATATTGAGTGCGATTTCAGTGATAACAACCGTTGTATTGGCAATCAGAAAATAAGTGCGATTTGTTATGGAAGAAATAAAGGATAACGAGACAGTGGATTTGAGAGGGTTGTTCATCTCTTACCTGACCCATTGGAAACTGATTGGCGGTTGCGCTCTGTTCTCTCTTTTCGTTGCGATATTGTACGTGGTGCTCTACCCCAAAACGGTGGAAATAACGGCTCAGGTGTTGCTGCAAGACGACAATGAGGCTTTCTCTTCCGGAAGTTACGGTCTTGGAGAGGCTGCCGGATTGATGAAGTCTTTTGGCTTGAGTACTAATTCGAACTCTTCGATAGTGCTCGACGACGAACTTGTTACGTTGACATCAAATCAGATGCTTAGAAAGATGGTGACGGAGCTTGGCATTTATGTGGACTACAGCAAACCTTTCACGCTGGGCTACCGGCTGTACAGCAAAAAACCATTGACGGTTTCTTGCGATTCGGCTACGCTTCCCCGTTTGGATAAGACCATTGAGCTCGACATAAAGCACCATGCCGGCGGGAAGGTGAACGTAAAGGCGAAGGTGAAGTTCTCCACGTTCGACAAGTGGAAGAAGTCGTTCGAGGTGGAGTCGTTGCCTGCTACAATAAAGATATTCGACCATCAGTTGACGATAGACTACGATCCCAAGAACGCTGAAAGGGATACGGAGTTTGAATTGATAGTGAAGGTAAACCCTCCGGTGGGCGTTGCCGAAGAGCTGGCTGAAGATTTCGTTATCGAAGACTATTCGAAGTCGTCGAACGTGCTGCAGATGACCTGCCAGGATTACGAACGGCAGCGGGCATTGGATATGTTCTCCACACTGATTTCGTGCTACAACAAGCAGGCGGAAGACTATAAACGCCAACTCGGCAACAAGTCGCTGACGTTCGTAAGCGAACGCCTGAACAATGCGCTGAACGAGCTGGGAAAGATTGAAGCAGCCATAGAGTCGTATAAGACCAAAAACAAGATTACAATGGTCGAATACGACGTTCAGATGTATGCCACGGCAATGCAGGAATTGCAGATGAAGATGGTGGAGCTGGAAGCCGAGCGGCATCTCGTAGACCTGATGGACGAGTTTGTCCGCAATCCCGAAAACAAATACAAACTTGTCCCTTCGCTCTACACACCCTCGGACGGGGAAGGTGCGACGGGCGGTGCGCTAGCGTCATACAATCAGGTATTGGTGGAACGCGAACGAGTGATTAAAACCTCAGGCGAGCGTAACCCCAAGGTGGCAACCCTGACTTTGCAGGCGGACCAGATGCGCGAGAGTGTCTTTACGATGATCGACAACTCGCGAAAGAGCATCGAGGCGACATATCAAAGTCTGAAATCGAAGGAGAACCAGATACTCGCGAAGATGGGTAATGTCCCGCAGCAGGAGCGTGCCTACGTCGACTTGAAGCGTCAGCAGGAGATCTTCCAGGGCGTCTACCTCGTTCTGCTGCAAAAGCAGGAGGAGATAAACATGACCTTGGGCGAGGGGAAGGAACGCGCAAGGATCATCGACGAGCCTTATGTGAAGAGCGGTGTGGTTGCGCCCCGCAAGCTGTATGCTGCCATCGGCTTAGTGCTGCTTACCGTCTTCTTATCTGTCGGATGGCTGGTTTCGAAGTGGCTCTTCCTTTCAATATGGAAGGATTTGAAGGTGGAGCTCAAGAAAGGGAGTCGTCAATAAAGATTTCGTCGGCATGCGTTAGTTGCTGCTCCTTGGGCGGGAGCTGCATGTAGTCCCCGTATAGAGAGCAGAGATAAGTGTCATAGTCTTCCACGCCGCTTAAGGTGATGGATTGAAACGCATAGCGCTTTGAGGATTCGAAGAGCTCCCTTCCGAGTATTTCCCTCTCTTTCCAATGACCGTAGTAGTTGGCTGTTTGGGGCGAAGAGCGGAAGTCTTGCTTCCCGGCCAGATGGTCGATAGTGTCAGCCAGTCTTTTGTCGTTTATGGGCAGAGCCTTGATGAATGCGGCAATGAGTTTCTTTAATCCCTTCCTAACCGAAAGTGAGCAGAAACGTCCTTCGTGGATTCGTATCAATAGAAAAATTAGTTTGGCTCTCAGTTTGTGCGTCAAGCCGTCGAGGGACGCTCCGTCGAGGGGGAAAACGTCTATGGCTATGCCGCCATAGAAGTCTGCTGCTTGCGGTTCGAATATCTTTTCGATAACCCTGCTCCCTTTCAGCTGGATTTTTACGAACCCTTTCTTCACTGCGTCGGAGTTCTCGCGCGTCAGCACCGAGTAGCGGTCGGGCAATTCCTTTTGGGCTATTTCTATGAACCGGTTGAAATAGGGGCGGGGAATACCAAAGTCCATATCGTCGTCCCAAGGAATGAATCCTTTGTGGCGAACGGCACCAAGCATTGTGCCGCCAAGCATAAAGTAGGGTATGTTG
>CAVIFD010000243.1:0-3467 GCA_963641545.1 bacterium
CTGCGGTGATGGTGAATTTCTGCACAGCACTGTATCATACGATGATTGCCCCGTTTGCCTATCAGGATGTCGACGGACGTTACCTGGGGATGGACAAGAAGATACACACGGCAGCACCGGGTTACACGAACTACTCGGTGTTTTCCATGTGGGACACTTTCCGTGCGCTGCATCCGCTGATGACGATTATCCGTCCGAAGATGGCTGCCGACTGGGGGAAAGTCTTGGTGCAAGGATATAAGGAAGGCGGCATACTGCCCAAATGGCCCCTGGCATCGAACTACACCGGTTGCATGGTGGGCTATCCTGCCGTATCCGTCTTGGCAGACTTGGTCTGCAAAGGTTTGGCTGATGAGAAAGACCTTGCCACTTGGGCGGAAGCCGGCGCACGCTCTTCCGTCTATCGCGACGACCTGGCAGAGAAGTTCAAAGGCACGCGCGAACTGGACCTGATCACCCGCCACACATTATACAAGGAGCGATACGGATTTGTTCCCGCCGACTCCATTCCCGAATCGGTCTCCTGGGGATTGGAAATGGCATACGAGGACTGGTGCATATCGCAGATTGCAAGATGTGCCGGAATGGATTCGCTCTCACAAGCCTACGCCAAAAAGGGTGAATACTACAAGCGTTATCTCGATCCCGAGACAAAGATGATGCGCCCTGTCATGGGCGACGGCTCTTTCCGCACGCCGTTCAATCCGCGTTACTCGGCTCACATGAGAAGTGACTACACCGAGGGGAACGCTTTCCAATGGAGCTTCTTCGCGCCGCACGATATGGACAACTTCATCGCCACCATCGGAGGCAGGAAGGAACTGGAGACACGTTTGGACACGCTGTTCACAACATCCTCGCAGGTTGACGGTGAGAGTGCTTCGGGAGATATCACGGGATTGATCGGACAGTATGCCCACGGCAACGAGCCGAGCCACCACATGGCTTATCTGTACAACTGGACCGACTCGCCATGGAAAGGGCAGGAACGTCTGGACTATATTATGCGCGAGTTTTACACGAACCGTCCGGACGGCATCATCGGCAACGAAGACTGCGGACAGATGTCCGCCTGGTACGTGATGAGTGCACTGGGTCTCTATCAGGTCTCGCCCGGCATTCCCGTCTATACGCTGGGGCATCCGATGGTCAACAAGGCATCGATAAAGGTGCAGAACGGTGTGTTCGAAATAAAGGTAAAAAACAATGCTCCGGAGAACAAATACGTAAAACGGGTTCTTCTCAACGGCAAACCGCTGGATGCCCCGTTCGTCTCGCATAAGGACATTGCCGGTGGCGGCAGGCTTGTGTTCGAGATGACAAACGTACATCCCGAGTAAAAAAACACCGTCCCACATTCATGTAGTTATCAGGTAGATGTGGAAGAAATCGAAAATAAAAAAGCGAATTTGCGACCAAACAACAAGATGTTCGTATATTTAGAGCGCAAAAGAGACGAATAAAAACATAAGTATAACTTTAAATTCAAGCATCATGGGAAGGAATTTGATTCACAGCAACGAGTTGCATCTTGTTGACAAAAAGGAGATTCACAGCGCAGCGAAGAAAATGGTCGAGTCGTTGAACCTGGCAGCAGGGTCGACCGGCGGCTTCGACATCTACAAGGTGGTGGAGACTTATTTTACCGATCTGGATAAAAGAAGCGAGATCAATCGCCTGGTAGGTATCGAAGAGTAGGGTTGCAGCCGGAGCTCATCAGGAAGAAACGTAAAAGGGGATGCTTTCCGCCACGGGAGAGTGTCCTCTTTTTTTTGTCGCCGACAAACAGCGTCGCCCTGCGGCGCGACTTTCGGGGGTGCCACAAAAAACAGGAGACAGACACCCATCACGGATGCCCGTCTCCATTAAGTGTATGAAGGATTTATGTATGTAAATCTCTATGCCTTGCCCGACAGCTTGTCTCTCAGTGCAACCAGCTCTTCGATGTCGCCCAGCGTAGTCTTTTCAACCGGACCTGTCAGCATCGGCGAGTCGTCGTGCTTCGTGCGGCGTGTGCCGAACTTCTTCTCTGCACCTGTTGTCTCTTTCTTGCCGCCTCTCTGCTCATCTTCGTACACACGGCTATGAGAGAGGATGATACGCTTAGTCTCTTTGTTGAACTCGATGACTTTGAACGGAAGCTTTTCGTCGAGAGCAGCCTGCGAGCCGTCTTCCTTCACAAGATGTTTCGGAGTGGCAAACCCTTCAACGCCGTAGGGCAACGAGATGACATCACCCTTGTCGAGCACCTCGATAACCGTACCCTCGTGAACAGAGCCTACCGTAAAGATTGTCTCGAACACATCCCACGGATTCTCTTCCAGCTGCTTGTGACCCAAGCTCAGGCGACGGTT
Organism: bacterium; assembly: GCA_963641545.1. GTDB lineage: Bacteria > Bacteroidota > Bacteroidia > Bacteroidales > Tannerellaceae > Parabacteroides. The sequence continues at coordinate 2,355 of CAVIFD010000243.1, forward strand.
CTCCTTGTCGATCTCCAGCACTTGCACCTCAATCTCATCACCAATCTGAGTGAACTCGCTCGGGTGCTTCACCTTCTTCGTCCAAGAGAGGTCGGAGATATGTATCAGTCCGTCCACGCCTTCTTCGATCTCAACAAACACACCGAAGTTGGTGAAGTTGCGCACCTTCGCTGTGTGGCGCGAGCCTATCGGGAAACGAGTCTCTATGTCTTCCCACGGATCCGCCTTTAGCTGCTTGATGCCGAGTGACATCTTACGCTCTTCGCGATCCAGCGTGAGCACGACAGCTTCCACCTCGTCGCCCACCTTCATGAAGTCTTGAGCCGAGCGCAGATGTTGTGTCCAGCTCATCTCCGAAACATGAATCAAACCCTCCACACCCGGAGCAATCTCCACGAACGCACCATAGTCTGCCATTACAACCACCTTGCCTTTTACCTTGTCGCCCACCTTTAGGTTCGGGTCCAAAGCGTCCCAAGGATGCGGTGTCAGCTGTTTCAAGCCAAGAGCGATACGTTTCTTCTCATCGTCGAAGTCGAGAATGACGACGTTGATCTTCTGGTCGAGCTGCACCACCTCGTCCGGATGAGTGACACGACCCCAAGAAAGGTCTGTGATATGGATCAATCCGTCCACACCGCCAAGGTCGATAAATACACCGTAGGAAGTGATGTTTTTCACCGTTCCCTCCAATATCTGACCCTTCTCCAACTTCGAGATAATTTCTTTCTTTTGAGCTTCCAGCTCTGCCTCTATCAGAGCCTTGTGCGACACGACAACGTTCTTGAACTCTTGATTTATCTTCACGATCTTGAACTCCATCGTTTTCCCAACGAACATATCGTAGTCGCGGATAGGCTTTACGTCGATTTGCGAACCCGGCAAGAACGCCTCTATACCGAACACGTCCACAATCATACCGCCCTTAGTGCGGCACTTAACGTAGCCCTTGATGATTTCGTCTTTCTCAAGTGCCTCGTTCACACGCTCCCAAGAACGTGATGCGCGAGCCTTCTTGTGCGAAAGCACCAACTGTCCTTTCTTGTCTTCCTGATTTTCGATGTAGACTTCCACCTCGTCGCCTACCCTCAAATCCGGGTTGTAACGAAACTC
>CAVIFD010000244.1:0-3450 GCA_963641545.1 bacterium
GCGCACAGCCTTAGCCGTGGTAGGTCCGAAACAGCCTATCCGCGTGTCGCCCTGCTTGAAATCGGGAAAGTTCTTCATGAGGGAAGCTATGCCGGCAGGACTGAAAAACACCAGCATATCGTAGTCGAGCTTCTCGCCTTCGTCGAACTCGTTGCTGACGGTCCGATACATTATCGCCTTCGTATAGTTTATCTTTTTGGCATCAAGCAGACCCATCAAGTCTTCCTTATGCACGTCGGAAACAGGCATAAGATATTTTTCTTTGGAATGTTTTGCGATAACGGTCACCAAGTCTTCCGGCTTGCCTGTGCCGTAGAACACCTTCCGCTTCCTATATGTTATATATTTCTGAAGGTAAACCGCGATGGCTTCCGTCATGCAGAAATACTTCATCGTATCCGGAATGGCAACGCGTAGCTCCTCGCAAAGATGGAAGAAATGGTCTATCGCTGTACGGGCAGTAAGGATAACCGCCGAGTAGTCCGGAATGGAAATTCTCTGTTGTCTGAATTCTCTGGAAGAAAGAGCTTCAACCTTGATGAATGGATGAAAGTCGATACTGACCCCGTATTTCTCGGCAATGTCGAAATACGGAGACCTCTCAGATGCCGGCTTCGGTTGCGATACCAACACCTTTTTGATGTTCAATGCCATAGAGTGCTTGTCTCAATAAGATTATACAAAAGAACCATACCTTCATATAAGTACATGAGCGGTAATATTTCGAGGGCGCAAAGGTATAAACTAATGTACAAAAAACTGTTTCTGTGATGCCAAAATATACTCATTGTCTTATAAACGATGACTAAACGACACAAAACATAGGAGAAACCGAGCATAATAACAGGAATCCATACGTTTCCCCCGACAATGACCATCCAATAGACGGGAAGATAGAGAGTCAGTCCCCACAGCTCCACAACCGCGTTGTAGTTTATCAACCAAAGCCGGTATCTCTGCTGCGTCGTAAAGGCGAAAGCCGGCAGGATGTGAATCAGCTGCTTCACCAGATAGAAGACGAAAAACAACCCCGTATAGACCCCCACCACAAGAAGGAGATCCCACCAGTCGCGGTATGTAACCAAACCTCTTGCGCGGGTGTAGGCAAACACGCCGATGCCGCAGAGCAGGAACACCTGGAAAAGCATATAGCTCCGAAAGAAGAAGACGTGCCTGCCGGGTATCGGGTCGAACAGGTTATGCCGCTCGCGCACATACCGGACATCTTTCAGCATACGAAGGAAATGCAGGAAGTTGGAACGGAACACGACGGCAAAGATCACCGCGACCGACACCATCAGCACGAACACGGCATCGTCCACCGGTTGGTCGATCCCCACGCGAAGACCCGGATATCCTTCGAAGGCACTCATCTTCCGTCTCTGCTCTGTCGCGCGTTGTTATAATGTCTCTTTTATGATTTCGCCCACCGTCGGATGCGGGAAGGTGACGGCTTTCAGCTCGCGGGCAGTCATGCCCCTTTCGATGGCTATGCCGGCAATGACGATCAGCTCCGAGGCAGGGTTGCCAAGGAGATGTGCACCCATGATCTTCCCTTCTTCCGAAAGGATAAGTTTGCATACGCCGCTGCCCTGCTCGTTCTCTGCCACAAAACGCCCCGAGTATGCCATCGGGAGTTTCTTCACCGTGTATGGCACGCCTTCTTTCTTCAGATGGTCTTCCGTCATTCCCACGCCGGCTATTTCCGGATTGGTGTATACAACGCCCGGGATGGCTTCGTAGCTCATGCGTGCGTCGGAGTCTCCGAGGATATGTCTCACTGCCACTTCCGCCTCGCTCACTGCCGTATGTGCCAGCATGGAGAACGCCGTGATGTCGCCTGCGGCATATACACTGGGCACGGAGGTCTGCATGTGCTCGTTCACCTTCACGCCGCTGCGCAGCATCTCCACGCCCAAGGTCTCCAACCCGAAACCTTTCGTCACAGCCCTGCGCCCGACGCTCAGCAGTATCTTCTCGCCGGTTATCACCGTCTCCGAGCCGTCTCTCTCCGTGACCACCTCGGTGCCGCGGATGGCAGTCACGCGGTGACCGAGATAGAACCTCACGCCACGTTTCGTGTATTCCGCCTGAAGCATTTCTGAAAGCTCGCGGTCCATTGCCCCGAGAATCTTGTCCTGCATCTCCACCACGTGCACTTCCGCACCCATGCTGTTGAAGAACGAGGCAAACTCCATGCCCACCACGCCGCCGCCGATGATGACAATCGAGGCAGGCAGCTCTTTCGTCTGCAGTGCTTCGCGGCTTGTCCAGAAGTCGGTCTCCGCAAGCCCCGGGATGGGAGGGATGACCGTCTCCGAGCCTGTGCACAAAAGCAGGTTGGCAGCCTCATAGGTCTCCGAGCCGCAAGCAATAGTTATCGTGCCGTCATCGGTGCGTCCTTTTATCTCTGCCTCACCCGCGACCATCGCGACACCCCGTTCCGTAAGCCGCATACGTATGCCGGCAGTCAGCTTCTTTACCACCTTATTCTTTCTTGCAACGATACGTGGGAAATCGAATGCGGGAGACTCTGCGCTGACAGCATAGCGCGAGGCATGCTTGATGGTATCATACACTTTGGCGGAATAGAGAAGGGTCTTCGTCGGGACGCAGCCCTCGTTGAGGCAGACGCCGCCCAAGGCATTCTTTTCGAACAACACAACCTTCAGTCCTCCCTCCGCTGCTCGTTCGGCAGCCGTATATCCGGCGGGACCTCCGCCGATGATTGCAACATCGTATTTCATAACGTTTTCTTTTTTGAGAGCGCGAAGGTAGTCATTTCTTTTCATCCCCTCTCCCCACAAGGCGAGGGGTCAGTCTTCCTGTTCGTAGTAGTATGAGTAGTCGATACCTTTCATGAAAGTCTCGCGGTCGTTTATCTTGTCGGTGAGGGCAGGGCGCAGCAGGTTCTTGACGGGCAGGCTTGTTGCCACGCTTCGCGTCATCGTGTCGAGGTAAGTGCGTTTGTCCACACGGCTCCAATCCACACACTGTCGCAGGCTGCGCCGCAGCATCATGTCGAGCCATATCCGCGTGGCACGTCCGTTTCCCTCGCGGAAAGGATGTGCAACGTTCATCTCAACATATTTGTCGACAATCTCCTCAAAAGTGCCCTCCGGCATGCGCTCGATGCCAGCCAGTGTCTCGGCGAGATACTGAGCCATGGCAAATTGGAAGCCGCCCTTGGCAATGTTGACGCGGCGTATCTGCCCGGCGAAGTCGTACAGCCCGCCAAAGAGATAGGCATGGATCTGCTGCAGACCTTTCACCGTCCCCACCTCAATACTGTCTATCAGGCTGCTATCGAAGAGGGCGTATGCTTTCGAACGGCTCTTGCCGTCGATGCTCTCGTCGCTGTTGGTGAACCATTGCACGAAGCGCGTAGCCTTGCTTGCGGGGAAACAGCCGGCAAGAGTCAGGACTCCGTCGTTGTCGAGGGTGTCGGTA
>CAVIFD010000245.1:0-3442 GCA_963641545.1 bacterium
GAAGGTGTCCTGATGTTGGTAAACATGATGAACGCTCCCGGCAAGGGAAGCAATGCGCAGGTGGACTACGCATTGAGCGGCTTGACGCATTACGTGATGGCAAAGGGCGAGGAAAGCTCTCGCTCGACGGTTGCAAAGGCTTACGTGAAAGCCCTCAGCCTGGTAAAGGAACGCGAAACGAAAGCATTCATCATCCGTCAGCTTCAGATCATTGGAAAAGACGAATGTGTTGATGCTCTGTCGGCTTGTCTGAAAGACGAGAGCTTGAGCGGACCTGCCGCCCGTGCATTGGCTGCGAACGGCAGCAAGGCTGCGGGAGAGGCTTTGAAGGCTGCCTTGAGTACCGGAAATGAGAAAGTGAAGAAAGATGTCGTCGTTGCGATTGGCGAAGCCGGGGTGGAAGGCACGGAAGATCTTCTGAAGGCTTTGATGGGAACGGGCGACGACGATATGCAGAAGGTGGTGCTCCACGCGCTGAGCTGCGTCGGGAGCAAGGCTTCCATAAAAGATTTGGCTGCGGCTGCGGCTGCTTCGGGGTATACGATGACAAACAACGGTGCCAACGAAGCATACATCGCGCTGCTGAAACGCGTAGCCGCACAGGGCGATACGAAGGACGTGGAGAAGGCTGCTTCCGACTTGCTGAAGAAAGCAACCAAGGCAGGTCAGACCGGAACGCGCGACGCAGCCCTGCAGATATTGCTGTCGGTTAACAAAGAGAAAAGCACCAAGCAGCTGCTCGCCGCTCTGAAAGACGGCGACAAGGAATACCGCAACGCTGCTCTGAACTATGCATCCGATTTTGCCGACAAGGATCTCTACATCGAGGTGATGAAGGCTATGCAGAAGGCAAAGCCGGAGGTGAAGGTCGACGTTATCAACTGGATTGGTCGTGAAGCCAAATGCCCGAAGAAGCATGACGTGATAAAGAACCTTGAGCTGCGTTTCGACCTTACGGCTATGCAGGTGTTGCTCGCGCAGCTGAAAGATGCGAATTTCGATGTCAAGCAGGCAGCTGCCTGGGCATTGGTGAAGATAGGCGACAAGCATGCCGTCCCAGCATTGGCAGACCTGCTGACCGACGGTAATAAGGATGTGATCCTCCTCGCTCAGGATGCGCTTGCAGCGTTCAACGGAGCTATCGACTCGGATGTGGCACGTGTCATCCCGTCGGCTACGGATGCAGGCAAGATTGCCGGAGCAGAGCTTCTTGCCATGCGTAAGGCAACGGCACGTCTGACAACGGTGCTCGAGCTGATCAAGAGCGGTTCGCCGGAAGTGAAGAAGGCTGCTTACACGGCACTGAAGGATGTCGTTTCGGAGAAAGACCTCGTGAACCTCTGCGGGATGTTGGAGACTGCCGATGCTGCGGCTGTCGCTCCGCTCCAGCAGGCTGTTATCTCCGCCATCTCCTCCATGTCGCCGGCAAAGCAGAAGGATACCATAAGCCGCCGCATGTTGCAGGCAGGCGAAAGCAAGAAGCACTTATATTATATCGTACTGGCTACGACCGGCGACAAGGAAGCCCTTGCTACCATCGTGAAGGGCATGAACGAAGGTTCTGCCGAGACCAAGAACGCTGCGTTCGAAGCTCTCCTGACATGGAAAGGCATGGAAGCCGTTGACGAGCTGTTCGCTGTCTGTGGGTCGGGTGCCGGAGAGAAGCAGTTCGACGCAGCCTTGAAGCGTTACGTTGAGTTGGTTTCCAACCCTGCGTTCACGGCAGAGAACCGTCTGCTGAGCTTGCGCAAGATTATGGAAGTGGCAAAGACTGCGGATCAGAAAGCTCTTATCCTGCGTCAGATTCAGAAGGCAGATACGTTCCTCTCGCTGATGTATGCAGCAGAGTTCTTGGATGCAAAGGACGCCAAGGTTCGTTCGGCTGCCGTTTATGCCGTATGGAACATAGCACGCAACCATCCGGAATACAGGGGCGACAATGTGAAGGCTATCCTCAACCGCATACTCCCGATGTTCGACGGCGAAGATGCCCGCTACGACACGGATGCTCTGAAGAAACACTTGGCAGAGATGCCCGACGAGACAGGTTTCGTCTCACTCTTCAACGGCAAAGACCTCACCGGCTGGAAAGGCATGGTGGAAGGCGGCAATCCTTACAAACGCTATGCTCTGAAGGCTTCCAAACTGGCAAGCGAGCAGAAGAAAGCTGACGAGAGGATGCGCAACGACTGGAAGGTGGAAGACGGTTGCCTTGTTTACGTAGGCTCGGGCTTCGACAACCTCTGTTCAGAGAAACAATACGGCGACTTCGAGATGATTGTAGACTGGATGCTCGATCCGAACGGCAAGGAGCCTGATGCAGGTATCTATCTGCGTGCAACTCCTCAGGTTCAGATTTGGGACACTTCGCGCGTCAACGTTGGTGCACAGGTTGGTTCAGGCGGACTCTACAACAACCAGACCAACGAAAGCAAACCTTCGAAGGTGGCAGACAACAAGCTGGGTGAATGGAACACGTTCCACATCAAGATGGTTGGCGACCGCGTGACGGTTGACCTCAACGGCGAGCGCGTGGTGGACAATGTCATCATGGAGAACTACTGGGATCGCAGCAAACCTATTCTGCCGATCGAGCAGATAGAGCTTCAGGCTCACGGAAGCAAATGCTATTTCCGTAATATATACGTAAAAGAACTGGAGCGTCAGGAGCCGTATCAGCTCTCCGAGCAGGAGAAGAAGGAAGGCTTCCAAATACTCTTCGACGGCACGAACATGTATGAATGGCAGGGCAACACGGGCGACTATATCCTCGAAGACGGCTGCATTTCCATGGTTCCGAGCCGCAGCTTCGGCGGAAACCTTTACACCAAGAAGGAATATGCCAACTTTGTTTATCGCTTCGAGTTCCAACTTACTCCGGGCGCAAACAATGGCGTGGGTATCCGTGCCCCGCTGGAGGGCGATGCCGCTTATGTGGGTATGGAGATACAGATTCTCGATTGCGAGCATCCGATCTACAAGAACATCACCAAGTATCAGCATCACGGCTCGGTCTACGGGATCATTCCTGCAAAGGCAGACCATCACGGCGCTTTCAAGCCCGTGGGTGAATGGAACGAGGAGGAGATAATTGCCAACGGCGACTATATCAAGGTTACGGTGAACGGCGTAGTCATCACGGAGGGTAATATCCGAGATGCCGTGAAGAACGGGACGCCTGACGGTCGGGAACATCAGGGTCTGTTCAACAAGAAGGGATATATCGGTTTCCTGGGTCACGGATCACCGCTTAAGTTTCGCAACATCCGCATCAAGGAGTTGAAGTAGGTTTGTATTGGTTCTGAGAATTTTTCATAGTTAAAGTTTTGGTTTTATTTAGTGGGGGGACTGTCGGGAGACATCCCCCCACCAGCCCGTCCAAGAACACCGGTTTGAGGTACATTCCAGTGGGCAGAACCGCTATCGTGACTTCGCCTAAGCC
>CAVIFD010000246.1:0-3424 GCA_963641545.1 bacterium
AACAAAGGAAAGATATGAAGAAGAAAGTAATTATCGGTATAGCAGTTGTGCTGGTGGTAGCCGGAGGGATATGGTTCTTCACGAGCAAACCTTCGAAGGGAGGCATCAGCCTCGAGACTGCGAAAGTGAGCCGTAGCAGCATCTCGAACACGGTGACAGCCACCGGTACGGTAGAGCCTGTGACGGAAGTGGAAGTGGGTACGCAGGTGTCGGGCATCATCGACAAGCTGTATGCAGACTACAACGACGTGGTGAAGGCAGGTCAGCTCATCGCGGAGATGGACCGCGTGAACCTGAAAGCCGAGCTGGCAAGTGCCGAGGCACAGCTGGCAAGCAGCAAGAGTGAATATGAATACCAGCAGAAGAACTACGCACGCAGCAAGGTGCTCTACGAAAAGAAACTTATCAGCGACTCGGACTACGAGACGGCAACATACAACTACGAGAAGTCGAAAGCCGCCTACGAGCAGAACAAGGCTTCGATGGTGAAGGTGAAACGTAACCTCGAGTATGCCACAATCACCAGCCCCATCGACGGTGTCGTTATCAACCGTGCCGTGGAAGAGGGGCAGACCGTTGCCGCAGGCTTCGAGACGCCGACGCTGTTTACCATTGCTGCCGACCTGACGAAGATGCAGGTCATCGCGGATGTCGACGAGGCTGACATAGGCACGGTGCACGACGGGCAGAGGGTGAGCTTCACCGTCGATGCCTATCCCAACGACGTGTTCGAAGGCACGGTGAAGCAGATACGCCTTGGCGACAGCAGTTCATCAAGCTCAAGCAGTTCGTCGAGCTCAAGCTCCACGGTCGTGACCTACGAAGTGGTGATCACTGCCGACAACCCCGACCTGAAGCTGAAGCCCCGCTTGACTGCCAACGTTACCATATATACTCTTGAGCGCGACAACGTGCTTACCATCCCTACCAAGTCGCTGCGCTTCGTCCCCGAGGCAGAGCTGATGGAAGGCACAGGACTGATTGTTGAGGGCGGCGCACAGGACGCACCTTCGGGAAAACGCATGGTGTGGGTGAAAGACGGACAGCGTCTGAAGCCGAAGGCAGTGACCGTAGGCTCGATGAGCGGTAACCTTATTGAGGTGACGGACGGACTGAGCGAAGGCGAGGAGATAGCCGTTGACCTTGCCGGCAGCGCAGCACCTGCGGAGATGTCTTCTTCGACGGAGAGAAGCCCGTTCATGCCGGGTCCTCCGGGAAGCGACAAGAAGAAGAAACAACAGAAATAAAGCATCTTGCCACGGGAGAAACGACAATGAAAGAGATAATCAGATTGGATAACATCAGGCGCGACTTCCATGTCGGCGACGAGGTGGTGCATGCCCTGCGCGGCGTCTCCTTCACCATCCACGAGGGTGAGTTCGTCACCATCATGGGAACCTCCGGCTCGGGAAAGAGTACGCTGCTGAACACCCTCGGGTGTCTCGACACGCCTACGAGCGGCGAGTATTATCTCGACGGGGTGTCTGTCCGCACGATGGGGAAGAACGCACGTGCCACGCTGCGCAACCGCAAGATTGGGTTCGTCTTTCAGAACTATAACCTTCTGCCCAAGACGACGGCAGTGGAGAACGTGGAGCTGCCGCTGATGTACAACCCTGGGTTCAATGCCTCGGCGCGTTACAAGAAAGCCGTGGAGGCACTGATTGCCGTGGGGCTTGGCGACCGTCTTATGCACAAGAGCAACCAGATGTCCGGCGGACAGATGCAGCGCGTTGCCATTGCACGTGCACTGGTGAACGACCCTGCCGTGATTCTTGCCGACGAGGCAACGGGTAACCTCGACACGCGCACTTCGTTTGAGATACTTGTGCTCTTCCAGAGGCTGCATGCCGAGGGGCGCACCATCATCTTCGTGACGCACAACCCCGAGATTGCCCAGTACAGCAGCCGCAACATAACGCTGCGCGACGGGCATGTCACGGCGGATACCGTCAACACGAACATACTGAATGCAGCAGATGCCCTGGCTCGGCTGCCGAAGAACGACGATTAGCAATTTATATGTGATATGAACGGAACAAACCTCATAAAAATAGCCCTCCGCGCCTTGGCGAACAATAAGCTGCGCGGCTTCCTCACGATGCTCGGCATCATTATCGGCGTTGCCTCCGTGATTACGATGCTTGCCATCGGGCAAGGCTCGAAGCGGAGCATACAGGCACAGATAAGCGAGATGGGATCGAACATGATTATGATACACCCGGGTGCCGATATGCGTGGCGGCGTGCGGCAGGATGCCTCCGCCATGGAGACGCTGAAGCTGGAAGACTATCAGAACATCGTAGACGAGACGCGCTACATCTCTGCCGTCTCGCCTTCGGTGAACAGCAGCGGGCAGGCAATCTACGGAGCCAACAATGCCCCTACGACGGTCTACGGCATAAGCCCCGACTACCTTGAGATACGTCGCTACAAGGTGGAAGACGGCGATATGTTTACCGAGCAGGACATACAGACGGCTGCGAAGGTGTGCGTCATAGGTAAGACCATTGTCGACAACCTCTTCACAGGGGGCGAGAACCCCGTCGGCAAGGTCATAAGGTTTCAGAAGCTCCCCTTCCGCGTTGTCGGGGTGCTGGAAAGCAAAGGATACAACAGCATGGGTATGGACCAGGACGACCTCATCCTTGCGCCCTACACGACCATTCAGAAGAAGGTTTTGGCCATCACCCATCTTCAGGGAATAAACTGCTCGGCACTCAAGGAAGAGTATACCGACCGGGCCATCGACGAGATAACAGAGATACTGCGCCGCAACCACAGGTTGAAGGAAAGTGACGATGATGATTTTACCATCCGTAGTCAGCAGGAATTAAGTACAATGCTTACCAGCACTACGGACATGATGACTGTGCTGTTGGCGGCTGTGGCCGGTATTTCGTTACTCGTTGGAGGCATCGGCATTATGAACATCATGTATGTGAGCGTCACGGAGCGCACCCGTGAGATAGGTCTTCGTATGAGTATCGGCGCGAAGGGTATAGATATCCTTGCCCAGTTCCTCATCGAGTCTATCCTGATAAGCGTGACGGGTGGATTGATAGGCGTTGTGCTCGGCGTGGGGGCAGCCCTTGTGGTCAACGGCGTGGCGCACTTCCCGATATTCATCCAGCCGTGGAGCGTTGTGCTCTCGTTTGCCGTCTGCACCGTCACCGGCGTGTTCTTCGGTTGGTATCCGGCAAAAAAGGCTGCGCAACTCGACCCGATAGAAGCAATCCGATACGAATAGCCTTATTGACTGCAATCAATAAGATCTATTGAGAATACATGTACGTATTGACTGCGATCAACGGCTGCTTTGAAGACAAAAGGTATGTATTGACTGCAATCAATGGCTATTTTGAATACAAAAAGTATGCGTTGACTGCGGTCAATGGCTACGTTGAAGACAAAAGGTATGCGT
>CAVIFD010000247.1:0-3410 GCA_963641545.1 bacterium
AACATACAATCATAATGACAACACGTAGAAACTTTTTGAAATCAGGAGGCTTGTCGCTGGCAGGGCTCCTGGTAGGACAACGGTCGTTTGCCCGCATGACGGGGCATACGGCTCCCATGATGCCGCTTTCGGCAGAGACAATGAAATACACTTGCCAAAGGCCCGCGCCGGAGAAGCGTCAGTTTACTTCCGCTGCCGTTGAAAGGGCAATACGGGAAACAAAGGCGAAGCTGAAAGATCCGAAGCTCGCGTGGATGTTCGAGAACTGCTTTCCTAACACGCTTGATACCACCTGCGAACACAAGACGGTGAACGGCAAGCCCGACACCTTCGTCCTCACGGGCGACATACATGCCATGTGGCTGCGCGACTCGTCGGCACAGGTCTTCCCGCATATCATCTTTGCCGGCGAAGACCCGAAGGTGAAGACCATGCTTGCCGGCGTTATCAACCGTCAGACATGGTGCATCAACATCGACCCGTATGCCAACGGCTTCAACGAAGGACCGACGGGCAGCGAGTGGGAGAGCGACCGCACGGAGATGAAGCCCGAGCTGCACGAGCGTAAGTGGGAGATCGATTCGCTCTGCTACCCTATCCGCTTGGCATATCATTTCTGGAAGAAGACGGGCGACACCTCGCCTTTCGATGCCGACTGGGACAAGGCGATGAAGACCATCTACCGCACCTTCACCGAGCAGCAACGCAAAGACGGTCTCGGTCCGTACAGCTTCGTTCGCGAGACCGACCGCCAGGGCGACACACTGCTGAACGACGGCTATGGAAGTCCCGTCAACCCTGTCGGGCTGATTGTCTCCTCTTTCCGTCCGTCGGACGACGCGACCCTGTTCGGCTTCCTTATCCCCTCGAATATGTTTGCCGTCACATCCCTTCGCCAGCTGGCAGAGATGATGCGCGACATACGTAAAGACAACGACTTTGCCCGCCGGTGCGATATGTTGGCAGACGAGGTGGCTGCCGCCATCGAGAAGTACGGCATTGTGGAGCATCCCGAGTTCGGCAAGGTGTATGCCTTCGAAGTGGACGGCTTCTACAATCATGTGTTCATGGACGATGCCAACGTGCCCAGCTTGCTGGCAATGCCATACCTCGGATGCGTGGACGTGAACGACCCCATCTATCAGAACACCCGCCGCATGGTGCTCAGTCCGATGAACCCCTACTTCTTCAAAGGGAAAGCCGGCGAAGGTATCGGCGGACCGCATATCGGGTTCGACTATATCTGGCCTATGAGCATTATCATGCGTTGCAACACCACGAGCGACGAAGACGAAATCCGCCACTGCGTGAAGATGCTTCGCGACACGGACGGCGACACGGGCTTCATGCACGAGTCGTTCCACAAAGACGACCCGAAGAAGTTCACGCGTTCATGGTTCGCTTGGGTGAACACCCTGTTCGGCGAGATGATTTACCGCCTCGTGCAGGAGGGGAAAGAAGATATCTTGAACAATCTCGGATAGAAGTCGGATGAAAAAGAAATTAGTCGTATTGACAGGAGCCGGAATGAGCGCGGAGAGCGGTATATCCACTTTCCGCGACTCCGACGGGCTGTGGGAGAACTATCGCGTGGAGGATGTGGCAACGCCCGAGGGGTTTGCTGCCAACCCCGAGCTGGTGCTCGACTTCTACAACCAACGGCGCAGGGAGCTGCTCGGCACAAAGCCCAACGCCGGGCATATCGGCTTGGCTCAGCTTGAGAAGGACTTCGACGTGAGTATCATCACACAAAACGTCGACAATCTGCACGAGAGGGCAGGGAGCAGCAATGTCATCCATCTCCATGGAGAGCTTATGAAGGCATGCTCGGTGCGCGACCAGAACACGACCTACGACCTTTCGCCCGACAACCCCGACATACACCTCGGCGACAAAGACCCGCACGGCGTGCAGCTGCGCCCTTTCATTGTATGGTTTGGCGAGGCTGTCCCGATGATTGATGCGGCAATACGAGAGGTTGAGGCGTGCGACATCTTTGTGGTTATCGGGACATCGCTCAACGTCTACCCCGCTGCCGGACTGCTCAACTACGTGCGAAGAGGACAACCCATCTACCTCATCGACCCCAAGGAAGTGAAGGCTTATCGCAACGATATCCATTTCATCCGCAAGGGTGCGTCGGAAGGTGTCCGTGAGTTGATAACCATCCTTAAGCAACAATATCCAAACGCATAGCATGAGAAGAATTAGAATATCGCTGTTGGCGAGAGTGGTTATCGCCATAGCCCTTGGCATTGCGCTGGGGCAGTTCCTGCCGGAGAGCATTGCACGTGTGTTCGTCACGTTCAACTCGCTGTTCGGCAATTTCCTCTCGTTCTCCATTCCCCTTATCATCCTCGGTCTGGTGACACCTGCCATCGGCGACCTTGGCAAGGGGGCAGGGTGGCTGCTTGCCATCACAACGTTGATAGCCTACGGCTCGACCATCTTCTCCGGCTTTTTCACCTTCTTCAGCTGCTCTGCCATCTTCCCGCATATCCTGCCCTCCGGCACGGAGCTCGCGGCAATGGAAAACCCCGAAGACTTCTCGCTGATGCCCTACTTCACGGTGGAGATGCCGCCGCTGCTGGATGTAATGACGGCTCTGCTTCTCTCGTTTACCATAGGGTTGGGACTGTCGCACATCAACGGCAACACACTGCGCGAGGCTTTCGGCGACTTCGGGCAGATAGTGACGAAGCTGATAGCAACGATCATCATCCCGCTTCTGCCGCTGCATATCTTCGGTATCTTCCTTAATATGACGGTGAGCGGACAGGTCATGAGCATCATCACGATGTTTCTAAAGGTTATTGTCGTCATATTCGTGCTCCACGTGCTGCTCTTGCTGATACAGTTCGCCGTGGCAGGAGCCGTCGGAAGGAAAAACCCTCTGCGGCTACTCAGAAACATGCTGCCGGCGTATGCCACCGCACTCGGGACACAGTCGTCGGCAGCAACGATACCCGTGACTCTTGCGCAAACGATAAAAAACGGCGTTCGCGAAGCCATTGCCATCTTCGTCATACCGCTATGTGCCACCATACACCTCTCCGGCAGCACGATGAAGATCACCGCCTGCGCCATGGCAATAATGTATATGACGGGCGAGCCTGTCACCTTCGTCAGTATGACAGGATTCATACTGATGCTCGGCATTACGATGGTGGCAGCTCCGGGTATCCCGGGCGGAGCAATCATGGCAGCCTTAGGATTGCTTCAGAGCATGCTCGGATTCAATGAGACGCTGCAGGCGCTGATGATTGCGCTCTATATTGCAATGGACAGCTTCGGCACGGCTTGTAACGTCACGGGCGACGGAGCCATAGCCGTCGTTGTAGACAAGATTTCCGCCTCATATGCTGCCGCCCGCCGTCATGAGAAGTAACGTTACACGGGCGATGTTACAG
>CAVIFD010000248.1:0-3385 GCA_963641545.1 bacterium
GCCCTGCCCGTTCGTATTGAACGACGCGGCTCTTGTCTTCGTTCTTTATCCACTTGTAGCATGCCTCGAAGTTCGGTCCGAAGCCGGCTTCATTACCCATCGACCAAAAGATGATGGACGGATGGTTGAAGTTGCGCTGCACGTTGCGTTGGTTACGTTCCAAATGCGCCTTGGCATATTCGGGAACCTTCGCCAGGGTCTTCTTGTCGTAACCCATGCCATGAGACTCCACGTTTGCTTCGGCAACAACGTAGATTCCGTATTCGTCGCACAGGTCGTACCACATGCTTGCATCAGGATAATGACATGTGCGAACTGCATTGATATTGTATTCCTTCATTATCCGGATGTCTTGCAACATACGTTCGCGAGACACCACATATCCCCCGTCGGGATCCATCTCATGACGGTCGGCACCTTTGAACAACACCGGCTGACCGTTCACCAGGAGCTGACTGTTCCGTAGTTCTATCTTACGGAAACCGACCTTTACGGGGATAACCTCCGTCTCTTTGCCGCCGTCTTTCAACGTGGCGACAAGCGTGTAAAGGTTCGGCGTTTCTGCCGTCCACTTCAACGGATTGGCAACAGCCATATCTGTCGATATGTCGCCCGAGCCCTTCAACGAAGCTGTGGCAACCGAGCTGCCTTGTTTGTCGAGCAGCTTCAGATCCACCGTGCCGCTGCCTTTAAGGTTCAAGCTCACATGCAGCGTCGCATCTTTATACTGCGCATCCAGATCCGGCGTTACACGGATGTCTTGAATACGTTTGGGACCACGTGCATACAGATAGCAGTCGCGCCCAACGCCCGAGAGGCGCAGGAAGTCCTGGTCCTCCAGATAGGTGCCGTCGCACCAACGGAAAGTCTGAAACGCAATCAGGTTCTTGCCGGGTTTGAGATACTTTGTCAGATCGAACTCAGCCTCCAGCTTACTGTCTTCGCTGTAGCCTACATACTTGCCGTTCACCCAAAGATACATGTTGGATGTCACCGACCCGAAATGAGCGAATATCTCCTTGCCTTTCCAGTCTGCCGGAATGACAATCTCCTTACGGTACGAGCCGACATGATTTTCTTTCACGGGCACCTCCGGCGGATTGTTCTTAAACTGATTTCTCCAGGCGTATCCTATGTTCACATACACGGGATCGCCAAACCCGTGCAGCTCCCATATACCCGGAACAGGCATATCCGCCCACCCTTTGTCGTTGTAGCCGACCTGATAGAAGTCTGTCGGACGTGCGTCGGAATCTTTCACCCAATGGAACTTCCACGTCCCGTTCAGGGTCATGAAGTTCACCGACGATTCTTTGCAACCCTTCAGTGCCGCCGTCTCTGTCTCATACGCGAAATAGTGCGCGTGCATCGGAGCACGGTTAACGGCGTTCACCGTCGGATCTTTCCACTCGTTATTTTGTGCGAATGCTGTTATTCCGACGAGGGAACAACAGCATACGAATACTTTCAATACCATTTTCAGTATTTCTTTTTTGTACGTTTATCAATCAATCCACTTCTGCCACTTGGTGTTTTCATTGTATCCGGCCTCCACCATCGTTTCAATGAACTGCATACCTCTCACGCCGTCGTAAACCGTCGGGAAGTCCAGGCTTTCCTCAGCAGGCTTCTCCCCTTTCTTCACACTTCTCAGTGTATCCGCGAAGTTACGATAGATATTGGCAAAGGCTTCGATAAATCCTTCCGGATGACCTCCAGGGGTACGGGTGTTCATCTTGGCTGTGTCGCTGATGAAGCCGTTGTTGCCCATGCGGATCACCTCTGTCGGCTTGTTGGTCCATCTTGCGTACAACGTGTTCGGCTCCTGCTGCTGCCAGTCGAGGCTTCCCTTGTCGCCATAGATGCGGATGCGGATATTGTTCTCTTCTCCGGCTGCGATCTGAGAGGCTACGAGCGTCCCGACAACACCCTTCTCGTAACGAAGGAAGGCTGCACCGTCGTCGTCAATCGGGCGACCAGGGACGAATGCATTCAGATCTGCACAAACTTCCTGCACCTTCAGCCCCGTTATATATTCACTCAGATGCCAAGCATGTGTGCCGATGTCTCCTATGCAACCGGCCTTACCCGAACGTTTCGGGTCTGTACGCCAGCCGGCATTGTTACCGCCTTGCAGCTCGATACGGTCGGAAAGCCAACCTTGGAGATACTCAACATACACACGGCGGAGCGTACCCAGATCGCCACGTGCGATACGTGCCTTTGCTTCCTTCACAGCAGGATAAGCAGAGTACACATGCGTAAGGGCAAGGATAAGCCCCGTCTCCTCAACTTTCTTCTGAAGCTGCTTGGCTTCTTCAAGGGAGAAAGTCATAGGTTTGTCCACCACCACATGGAAACCTCTCTCCAACGCCATCATAGCAGGCTCGAAATGCCAGCGGTTAGGGGTCACGATGGTCACAAAGTCCATCCGCTCGCCTTCCGGCAAGGTCATCTCGTGTTCAAACATCTCTTTGTAGTTGTCGTAGATGCGATCTTCCGGCAGAAAATAGGAGCGACCGGAGCTTCTCGAGATTTCGGGGTCTACACTGAAGCATCCGCAAACCAATTCAATCTGATTGTCCATAAATGCTGCACGACGATGTATCGCACCAATAAAAGCGTCGCTTCCGCCGCCTACCATACCCATTCTTAGCTTTCTGTCTTTCATGATGTTTTAATTTTAAATTGTTTTGAATTGAGACCCCGAAGGTATGGCTTATTTCATTTACAGAAAAGACAAACATCATTTTTCCTTCCTTCAACTGACTAAAGCGCATGTTTTGCAACGCTACAAAGATGCCGCAAAAACTCAGCGATACTTTTGCAACGCTGCAAAGATCCCGTAAAAATTCAGCGATGTTTTTGCAACACTGCAAAGACACCACAAAAACTCAGCGATACTTTTGCAATGCTGCAAAGATTCCACAAAAATTCAGCGATATTTTTGCAATGCTGCAAAGACACCACAAAAATTTAGCGACACTTTTGCAACGCTGCAAGATTATCAATGCAAAAAGAACAGGGTAAAAAAAAGCCCGGCTACGTGTCGAGCCGAGCTTTCCATCCTTTTTATGTCGCTTTGTCCTATTCTTCGCCCAAAAGGATTTCCAACATCTGGACGGCAGACTTCGCCACGGAGGTGCCGGGACCGAAAATCGCCGCAACGCCCGCCTTGTAGAGGAAGTCGTAGTCCTGCGCAGGGATTACGCCACCGGCAATGACGATGATGTCTTCCCTACCGAGCTTCTTCAGTTCGTCGATCACCTGCGGCACCAAAGTCTTGTGCCCCGCAGCCAACGAAGAGACACCCAAGACATGGACATCGTTCTCCACAGCCTGACGCGCTGCCTCCGCAGGAGTCTGGAACAGCGGTCCCATATCC
>CAVIFD010000249.1:0-3364 GCA_963641545.1 bacterium
TTGCGTGCGCAATCTTGCCCCAAGAAAATCCGCGGATGACTTTGCGCGTGCAATCTTGCCGTTACGCAAATCTCATGGATGCCATGAGGCGGCAAACAAGGCTTGCCGGATTTTGCGTACTTTTGTCCGCCGAAACGGGACACGCAATGGCAAACAGAATAAACAGAAAGAACACTATACGCATCACCTATCCGTCGTCGGAGAAGATATATGTAGAAGGAGAGACAAACAAAATCCGTGTCGGGATGCGAAAGATCAGGCTGCAAGACAGCGTTACGACAGACAGCAGCGGTGTGGAAATCTCGAAACGGAACAAACCCGTGATTGTCTACGACACGAGCGGACCATTCTCCGACCCCAAGACAAGCATCGACATCAGAGGCGGCATCCCGCGATTACGCGAGGAGTGGTGCGGCAAGCGGAGAGACATCGAGCAGCTTGTTGAGCCCTCTTCCGTGTATGTCCGCTCGCGCATGGACGACGGCAGTCTCGATGCCGTACGTTTCCCGAAATGTTACCTACCCTATCGAGCCAAGGAAGGGAGGAACATCACGCAGATGTATTATGCCAAGCGGCGCGTTGTCACTCCCGAGATGGAATACGTCGCCATACGTGAAAACCGACAGATAGAGGCACTGGGGCTGAAGTCGTATATCACGCCTGACTTTGTCCGCAAGGAGATAGCCGCAGGACGTGCCGTCATACCCACCAACATCAATCACCCCGAAGCCGAGCCTATGATCATCGGGCGCAAGTTTCTCGTGAAGGTCAACACGAACATAGGCACCCCGTCGTCGGACATATACGAAGAGATAGAGAAGGCAGTGTGGAGCTGCAAGTGGGGCGGCGACACGCTGATGGATCTTTCCACGGGAGGCAACATCCTCGAGAGGCGCGAATGGATTGTGCGCAACTGCCCCGTGCCGGTGGGGACCGTCCCCATATACGAAGCCTTGGAAAGGGTCGGCGGAAAGGTGGAAGCTCTGTGCTGGGAGGTGTTTCGCGACACGTTGATAGAGCAGGCAGAGCAGGGCGTGGACTTCTTCACCATCCATGCCGCCATGCTGAGGCGTCACATCGAGCTGACGGCAACGCGTCTCTCGGGCATAGTGTCGCACGGTGGAAACATCATGGCACGGTGGATGCAGACACACCATGAGGAGAACTTCCTCTACACACATTTCGCGGATATATGCGACATCGTGAGCCGCTACGACGCGGCTCTCTCCATAGGCGACGGGCTTCGTCCCGGGTCTGTGTACGATGCCAACGACGATGCGCAGTTTGCCGAGATGCAGACAATGGGCAATCTGGTGAGGACGGCATGGGAACGGTTCGTGCAGGTGATGGCGGAAGGTCCGGGGCATATCCCGATGAACAAGATACCCGAGGGCGTAAAGGAGCAGCAGTATGCCTGCCACGGCGCACCGTTCTACACCATCGGTCCGCTGACCATGGACATAGCACCCGGCTACGACCACATTGCGGCGGCAATCGGTGCAGCCGAGACAGCCTCACACGGCACGTCCATGATATGTTGCATAACCCCCAAGGAACATATCGGGCTGCCCGACAAGGAAGACATACGTCAAGGGGTGGTGGCATGTAAGATAGCTGCCCACGCGGCAGACATAGCCAAGGGGCATCCCGGGGCACAGGTGCGCGACAATGCGCTGAGCAAAGCCCGAATGGAGCATCGATGGGATGATCAGTTCAGCCTCTCTCTCGACCCCGAACGGGCGTTGCAATACTACAAAGACAACCCTTTCAGCGGGCAGAGATAGCCCCGCTCTCCACGAGACGCTGCGTCAGTGTGTACCCTTCGTTGTACAGTGCCTCAAGCTTATCCGTATTGCTCTCCGTCCTGCCGACCACGATCTTCTTCTCGGGACGAATAACAAGAGCCCGCCCGTCGGCTTCAAGGCTGTCGATATAGTCGAGCACCTCGTTGTAACGCCTGTATCTCACCCTTAGCTGTTCCCTTATCGCAGGGTATTTGCGGTAGATGAACCCCGGCAAATGGAAGTCCTTGTCCTTCTTACGGTAGCCCTTGTTGCGGGTGAGGACGATGACATTCCGACTGAAGCCGTCTTCAATGGCATGCCGCACAGGTATGGCATCGCACACACCGCCGTCGACCATAGGTACGCCGTCGACATACTTCACGGGGCAAAGCACGGGCAGAGTGCACGAGGCGCAACATATATCCACCAACCTCCGCCTGTCTCTCTTCTCCTCGAAATACTCCGCCTTACCCGTCAGGCAGTTGCTTGTGACCATCACAAAGCGATCCGTCGAACGGAAATATGCGTCGTAATCGAGCGGGTAGTATCTGTCGGGATAGACGTAGAACAGGTAGTGCATGTCTATGTATCCCCTGCCGCGCAGGAAATGTTTCAAGCCGATGTAATTGTATATCTTGAGCAGATCGATGTTGCCGTATTTCGAGCGACCTCTCTGACGGGCAGCATACGAAATGCCGTTGCTTGCCCCTGCCGACACCCCTATGGTGTACGGAAACCACAGGTTATTATCCATGAAACAATCCAACACGCCTGCCGTAAACACGGCACGCATCCCCCCGCCTTCCAACACAAGTCCGGTATGATTATCTATCTCCATAAACACATTGATTATACGCCAAAGTCTATGACCACCTTCGTGCCCTTGTCCACCTCCGAGAGTATGTCTACCGCCGCCCCGTAAGTATTGAGTATGCGTATCGACAGGCTAAGCCCCACGCCGTGTCCGGCAAATGCGCGGGCATTGCTTGCCCTGTAGAACGGCTGATATATACGCCGGACTTCTTCATGAGGGATGCCGATGCCATGGTCTTCTATCGTGAGACGCGAGCCGATCAAGCTCATCTCGACGGTCTTCTCGCCCGAGTATTTGCAGGCATTGTTGAGAATGTTGCCGATGGCAATCTTCAGCATGTGAGGGTTTGCCTCCAAGGTATAGGCAAACGTGTCGGTGGTGAAACGGATGCGGTTGCCCACGAACTTCATGAGGAAATCAGCCAGAAAGATGGTCTCCGTAGCACTCTGAAGTATCTCCTTCTCTCCGTGCGAAAGGAAACGAAGCTGTTTCATCAGCAGTATGATGCGTTTCGTCTCCGCAGCAATGCGGCGCAACGCTATCTGATACTCAACCGGAGTGCGCTCCTTCATCAAGCTTATCTCACATTCACCCTGTATGGCTGTCAACGGGTTGTTCAGCTCGTGGGAGGCATTGCCGATAAATGCCTTCTCGCTCTGATAAGCTGCCTCGACGCTTTCTGCCATGCGCCTTGCATAACGCCGTCCGACGAAGTATATCAAGACCGCACTCGTGAGTGTTATCACAAGGAACGACAGTGCTACAG
>CAVIFD010000250.1:0-3354 GCA_963641545.1 bacterium
CAAACCTTTCCAAGCAAAGAGGCGAGCTTCATTGCCTCTATCATATCGAGGTTATTGGAAGAAGCACAGCCGTCCGTGCCCAACGCGACCGAAACACCCGCCTTACGCATCTCATCGAACTTGAAGCGCATACCCGAGGCAAGCTTCATATTCGACGCCGGATTATGTGCCACCTTCACTCCGTTGTCCGCCAACATGCGGATTTCCTCATCATCGACATAAATACCGTGTGCTATCAACAAACGGGGAGACAAGACTCCCAGCTTATGTAAATAACGAACCGGTGTATATCCGAAATCCCGCACGGAGTTATCCACTTCTTCTTCCGTTTCCGCCAAATGCATCTGTATCATAATATCATGTTCGCGAGCAAAGGCATCCACCCATTGAAGCAACCCACCTGAAACCGTATAAATGGCATGCGGACCAACAGAAAATCTAATCCTGTCGCTGTAACGATCTTTTTCGCCGTACAGCTTCCGTATCGACTGTTTGCTTTTCTCGGTCTCTTCCGGCTTGTGCCAATCAAAGCACGGCGCAGAGTTGTTTACCCTGATACCCATTTCCTCCACAGCTTCTGCCGTTGCATGGAAGTCGAGATACATATCAAAGAACGTCGTCGTGCCGCTTTTTATCATTTCGAGGCAAGCCAACTTGGTTCCCCAGTATATATCTTCCTTCGTCAGTTTGGCTTCATTGGGCCATATCCTCTCTTTAAGCCAAGGCATAAGAGGCATGTCATCGCCAAAGCCGCGAAACAGCGTCATCGCAGCATGACCGTGAGTATTCACGAAACCGGGAATTACAGCCTTGCGACGACCGTCTATAACCGTATCGGCACTCACCTGAAGGTGCGCACCTGTCTGCCGGATATACTTGCCCTCTATATAAATGTCGGTAGCGACACCTTCCATCTCTATATTTTTAATCAATATGCTCATACGTATTCTCTATAAAATTCTGCAACCGATTCTATTCCCTTATAAAAGAAGTCCAACATACAGCTTTCGTTCGGCGAATGGATGGCATTCTGTTCAAGTCCGAACCCCATCAAAACAGTCTTTATACCCAATACCCGCTCGAACGTGGATATAATCGGGATACTTCCGCCGCGACGTGCGGCAAGCGGTTTCTTGCCAAACACTCTCGTCAATGCTTTTTCGGCAGCCCTGTAAGCCGGCAGGTCAATGGGACAGACATACCCTTGTCCGCCATGCTTGGGCGAGACTTTCACCTTGACATACGTAGGAGCTGCTTCGGTCATGTAATCCTCGAACAGACGGGATATCTTTTCGTAGTCTTGATGTGGCACCAAGCGGCAAGACACCTTTGCGTATGCTTTCGAGGGCAGAACCGTCTTGCTTCCCTCTTCCGTGTAACCGCCCCAAATGCCGCAAATGTCGAACGACGGACGACAGCTGTTTCTTTCCAACGTGGAATATCCCTTCTCGCCGAACAATGCATCCACTCCGATCGCCGCTTTATATCTCTCTTCATCAAACGGGATCTGTGCAATCATCTCACGTTCTTCCAGAGAGACTTCTTCCACGTCGTCATAAAATCCGGGAATGGTGATGCGCCCGTCGGCATCTGTTATATCTGCCATCAGACGGCAAAGGACATTGATGGGATTGGCCACCGCTCCGCCGAAATGACCGGAATGCAAATCGCGGTTTGGTCCCGTCACTTCGATTTCCCAGTAAGCCAGCCCGCGCAGACCGGTAGTGAGCGACGGCGTTTCGGCACTTATCATACTCGTGTCGGACACGAGCATCACATCTGCTTTCAACAAATCCTTATGTTCACGACAGAACGTCTCGAGGCTCGGAGAACCTGTTTCTTCCTCACCCTCGAAAACAAACTTCACGTTACACTTCAACAGTCCAAGCCTCAGAGCCGTCTCAAAGCCTTTCACCTGCATCATCGACTGTCCCTTGTCGTCATCCGCACCACGAGCCCATATACGTCCGTCGCGCACGACAGGCTCGAACGGACTGCTTTTCCAAAGCTCCAACGGCTCGGCAGGCATTACGTCGTAGTGCGCGTACACAAGAACCGTCTGGGCATCCGGCGAAACAATCTTCTCGCCATAAACCACAGGGTTTCCTTCGGTCGGCATGACAACGGCTTTGTCGGCACCGGAAGACAACAACAACTCCGCCCATCGCTCCGCGCACCGTGTCATGTCGCACTTGTGCTCTTGCTTTGCACTGATCGACGGAATACGTATCAAACTGAACAATTCTTCAAGAAATCGTTCTTTGTTGCTCTCGACATACGATTTTACTGTCATGAAACTATGGATTTATCTGTTTTCACCGTCGTTTTTTGTCTTTGCCTTTGCCATATCGAGGGCGGCAGTCGTCGTGTAATACTTTGCCAACATCCCGGGCACCTCCCAATCGGGCAGTTTGCCGTCTTTGAGATACGCAAGAAATCGCTCAGTGACCTCTCCGAAGTGTGCTTCGTGCCCTTTACGGTATTCATCGGGGATTTCAACCTGCCATACGCCGCCTGACACCTTCTTCAGGGCAACACCCGGGTATTTATCGGAGACACGCTCCATGGCAGCGGTAAGATCCTTTTCGTATGCGGCGAGATCAACATCGGCAGCGGCTTCGATGAAGAGTTCCGGACGGTAGTTCTGCTCCTTACCCTGCCTTATGACGAGTGAAACAAGGCTTCCTTTCATGACAGAGAAGTGAGTGTCGCCTCCTCCTTTCGGGAACGTGTAGTTCCACGTCACAGAAACCTTTGCGTAAACATCTTTCAGACGGTATGTGATATCTCCGTTGCAGTAGACCATGAGTGTGCCGTCAACGATGTCTTTTTTAAGGTATTCGGGGTACTCTGCCTCGCCGGTTGCCTCACGAAACTGTGCGGGGCTTATCGGTGTCGCCCAGCGATTGGCATCGATAAGCTCCACATCGCGCGTGTAGTCTATGGCAACGTCGGGATAAGCCTCCCATTGCACGAGGTCGACAAGGTGAGTTGTCACATCCACTATTCCTTCGCCCTGTTGTTCCACGTCAAAGAACCAGGCAGGACGTTTGAGAGGGTTTCCCGACACGACCTTGAAGAAATGGTGCACGCTCTCCTTCACTATCGCAGGGTCAGCGGGCGACCCGCTCAGTTGACACCCGTAAACCTGCGGCAAACGGGACAGTTCACGTTGCAGGGCGGTCGTTATCTCGTAGCGTTCTGTCATAATGTCGTATAAAAGGATGCCTTTCTCGGCGGCAATGCGGAAACACTCGCGCAGTTCGTCGAAATTTTTCGAATCAATCGCCATAGGCTTGTCGGCAAGGACGTTTATGCCTGCCTCAAGCGTCTTTTTGATGTATGAAGTCTTCT
>CAVIFD010000251.1:0-3351 GCA_963641545.1 bacterium
CTACATTACGGAATACCGCACGAAAGTCACCCGCGTGTTTGCGGCGTTTCTTGTCTTTGTCACAGTGGTGGTGCTGACTGCCGCAGGTCTGACCATGGCGGGAGTCATTGACCCCGTTGCCATCATCTCGCAATACACCGGCAGAGCCTCGACAATAGAGCAGGTGGAAGCTGTTTCCGCCATGTTCACCTCCGCCGACAGCCTTACCGTATGTATCCTTGCCGTCGTTTGTCTTGCCCTGCTCACAGTGCTTTACCTGATGTTCCGGAAGACGAACATCAAGATACTGTATGCCACGATTGCCCTGATGTTCGCAATCAACCTGCTGACAGACGGCATCGTCATGCGCGGTATCCGCAAGGCGGGTTCCGTACGTCCGTTTGCCGAGAGGGTGATGAAAGAGTATCCGCTTGATGGGGACAATATGTACGTGATGAACAACCTCAAGGTGTATCGCAACCTGTACGGGCTGAACTTCTACTTGGGCAACCGCTTCCATAACTTCGAGCAGGAGAAACCCCGCGAAGGGTTCTTCTTCACTACGGAGAAAGACCTCGAGACGGTCCGTAAAAACTATGAAGGCCAATATACCTTCGATATACTGACCTCCACGGGGCGCACCGTTCAAGAGGTGCGCAGCCCTATTGTTCTCTGCCGTTTCCTTCGCACGGAATAGCCGGCACCTATTTCAGCTCTCTTATCTTGATGCTGCGGAAAGCAACGTCGTCGCCATGATCCTGAAGAAGGATATGTCCTTTGACGGCTTCACCAAATGGTCCTGTCTTGTTGTACGACGGGTCGGCATACTTGCTACCCTTCACCATCTCGCGGAAAGCATCCGAGCCGCGGTCATACTCAAGAGTCTTGACATCGTTGAGCCAATGCTCCACATGGTTGTTGGGATAGACCTTGATGACTGCTCTGTTCCAGTTTCCAACGCCGTTGAAGCGTTTGTTGTCGGCAGCAGGCATCATATCATAGAGACTTGCGAGGGTACGGCTGCCCGGCACGGTGGTGTAGAGCTTGGCATCAGGATGAAGCCGGTCGTCCAATATCTGATATTCCAACCCAAAAACGGGGATGTCGTGTTTCTCCGACTCCACAGCGAAATATTTGATACCGCTGTTTGCCCCCTGTGTGATTTTGAACTCCACGCTGAGCTCGAATGCCGAATACTCGCCATCGCTGACAATATCGCCACCCCACTGCGACTTATGCACCATCATCTGTCCGTCTTCTATCGTCCATCCATGGTCGGGGAACGAGTCTTTGTTGGCACCATGCCAGCCCGCGGATGTCTTCCCATCGAACAACAGCTTCCAACCGGCTGCCTTCTCCGCATCGGTCAGATGGTTCGGGATGCGGTTCACTTCCGGAGCAAGCTTGCCCTGCATACGTTCCGCCTCAAGGTTATCCGTCTTTATGCGGATGTTACGCCATCTTATCTCTTTTCCATTCAGGTCGGCATTGTCGCCTATGCCGTGCACCTGAAATGCGATAAATCCTTTTGCCGTCTCGTTGTCATACAGGTTTGCCGTGTTCACGCCGTTCAGCCAAATGCGGATATTGTTGCCGATGGCTTCAATGCGGTACTTGTTCCAATCCGTCTTCTTGTAGGCTTCCTGCCCTGCCTTATTGTCGGCAAGCGTCACCAACCAACCGCGGCGTGCCTCGTCGTAAACACCGCCGCTCCAAGCTCCGCCGGAAGGGTCTATCTCACACTGATAGCCATACACGCATCCGTCGTGATGGTCCTGCCGGCTCTCGCTGCGAAACTGCACGCCCGAGTTCAACGACGGATCGCACAGAGCCTCAAACTCCAGGATGAAATCGCCGTATTCCTGCTCGGTAGCCAAGAAACTGCTGGGCTGACCCGTCGCAGCAACGCCGACAAGACAGCCGTCTTCCACCCTGTAAGGAGCTTCACCACCTAATTGCCTGAAACCGGTAAGATCTTTACCGTTGAATAACTGTTGCCCGCCATCGCCCGACCGGCAAGAACAAAGCAGCGCAAGAGACAAGGCTGCAAACGTCAATAGTGTTTTCATTCTTCTTCTTTATTATATGTTGTTGATAATATGCGCGGGCACGAAGGTATGACATTCATGTCAAAAACATACGTGTTTTGAAAAGACATACCTGTCATCCCGCGCTCCGACGCGGGATCTCACCCTCAACTCGAGTTCATTTCTTTAGTATGGAATATCGGAAATCGTTGTTTCTTTGGCTTGGAGGAACAAATTCATATATTTGCAGACAATTAACGCCATGCACTTAGTGCGGCACAGTATTCATCATTAAATCAAAGAGGTATGAAAGCAATTTCCGAGATTAGAAATCTTGCTCGCGCACGTAACGCGGAGCATTATTGGTTGCAGGAGGCGGTTCTTCAGGCTGTCACTGCTGAGTTTGCAACAAAGCATGGGATTTCCGTCCCCTTCGAGGCGTATCGCAAGGCATTTGAAAGCGAAGATGCCATCTACATGCAGACGCGTGAGTTTGCGGACACAAAATCGCTGGCTGAAAAGGATGCGGAACGCGACAAGCTGTTTCGCTTCGTGAGGCTCACGGTACAAAGCAAGAAGCTGAGCCTCGTCGCTGATGAAGTTTCGGCTGCCGAGAAGATAGAGTATGTACTCAAGCCATACGGATTGATGTCGACGAAGCCTGATGCGGAAAACACAGCCATGGTAAGCGACTTTGTGAAGAAGCTGCAGAGCGACGACTACAGTCAATACGTGGATGAACTTGGATTGACGTCTGCCGTTGAGGCTCTGAAGACGGCGAACGACACGTTTAGCTCGCTTTATTCGAGTCGCGCGGACGAAAAACGCGTTAGAACTGTCACCGAGAGCTTAAGAGAGATCCGCCGAAAGGTCGACATTGCGCTCGCCGACCTTAGAGAAGCCATCAATGCCATCTACATTGTAAACGCGCTGGTAGAAAAGAGCGAAGAGAAGGAAGCGGAGATAGGCGCGGTGGTCGACGCGGTGAATGCAGATGTGTTGCAGTTTGCCGAGTTGCTTTCACGACGTGGGATAGGCAGGAAAATTGCAGTTTCTACTGACGACAAGCCTGTGACAGACGAGAGCGACGAATCACAGAGCCCGGAAAGCAGCTCGGAGGATGAGACACAGGAATTGATGTAATGTTCCGCACCATTTTAATCAAAGAAAGTCCCGTTGATTAGTCTTCGGGACTTTTTTTAGTATCAGCGCAACCAATTTCTATAATCAAAATGAACTTTGAAGAGCTTGTGCAACCAATCGCTATGACTAAAAAGTACTTTTTGATGTTTGTGCAACTCGACAATCTGACAAAAATGTCAGTTTTAGTGCTTGTGCAACTCGA
>CAVIFD010000252.1:0-3349 GCA_963641545.1 bacterium
GGACTGGAAAAGCACTTTTCTACCTTCGTCGCAGCGCGATGAGACCGGAAAAGCACTTTTCTACTTTCGTCGCAATGCGATGGGACTGGAAAGTCCGCTTTCTTCCATTTCCGAGAGTCGGGAAACGCAGGAAAGTCCACTTTCTTCTTTCAGGGAAACTCCCGTGGAAGTAAAATAGACTAATTTTGGGGCTCTGAACGAAAAAACAATAAAAACGACGATATTATGGAGTACAATTTCAGGGAGATTGAGAGAAAGTGGCACGAATACTGGACCGCCAACGAGGTCTATAAAGTGAAGGAAAACAAAGACAAGCCGAAATACTACGTGCTGGACATGTTTCCTTACCCGTCCGGAGCCGGACTGCACGTCGGTCACCCGCTCGGTTACATTGCTTCCGATATCTACACCCGATACAAACGCCTTCAAGGCTTTAACGTTCTTCACCCGATGGGATACGATGCCTACGGGCTGCCGGCAGAGCAGTATGCCATACAGACAGGGCAGCACCCCGAGGTGACGACCCGCCGAAACATTGCCCGCTATCGCGAGCAGATGGATAAGATAGGTTTCAGCTACGACTGGAGCCGCGAGCTGCGCACTTGCGACCCCGAATACTACCATTGGACGCAGTGGGCGTTCATAAAGATGTTTGGCAGCTACTACTGCAACAAGGCTAAGAAGGCACTCCCGATAGAAAACCTCGTCAAGGCTTTTGAGACGAACGGCACCGAAGGTTTGGATGTAGCCTCAGGCGAAGAACTGACGTTTACCGCCGAGGAATGGAAGGCAAAGAGCAAGAAGGAGAAGGAAGAGGTGCTGCTCAACTACCGCATTGCCTATCGCGGCGAGACGGTTGTGAACTGGTGCCCCGAGCTTGGCACAGTGTTGGCAAACGACGAGGTTGTGAACGGCGTGTCCGTGCGCGGAGGTTTCCCTGTGGAGCAGAAGATGATGCGCCAGTGGTGCCTGCGAGTGTCGGCATACGCACAGCGTCTGCTCGACGGACTTGATACAATAGACTGGACGGACTCACTGAAAGACACGCAGCGCAACTGGATAGGGCGAAGCGAAGGAGCCGAGATACGGTTTAAGGTAAAAGACAGCGATACGGTGTTTACCATCTTCACCACACGGGCGGATACCATGTTCGGCGTGACCTTTATGGTGCTTGCTCCCGAGAGCGAGCTGGTTCCACAGCTGACAACACCCTCTCAGAAGCAGGAAGTGGATGCTTACTTAGACCGCACGAAGAAGCGCACGGAGCGCGAGCGCATTGCCGACCGCAGTGTGACGGGAGTGTTCAGCGGTTCGTATGCCGTCAACCCCTTCACGGGCGAGGCAGTGCCCATCTGGATAAGCGACTATGTATTGTCCGGCTACGGGACGGGAGCCATCATGGCTGTCCCAGCGCACGACAGTCGCGACTATGCCTTTGCCCGCCATTTCAACCTGCCCATCATCCCTCTCATCGAGGGTTGCGACGTGAGCAGCGAGAGCTTCGATGCCAAGGAAGGTATCGTATGCAACTCTCCGAGAAAAGACGCGAAGCCCTATTGCGACCTCTCGCTTAACGGCATGACCGTGAAGGAAGCCATTGCCGCAACAAAGAAATATGTGTCCGAACATAATCTCGGACGCGTCAAGGTGAACTACCGCCTGCGTGATGCCATCTTCAGCCGCCAGCGCTATTGGGGAGAGCCGTTCCCTGTCTACTACGATGCCGACGGAATGCCGAAGATGCTGCCTCTTGAGGCACTGCCGCTGCAGCTTCCGGAGGTGGACAAGTTCCTCCCGACAGCCACGGGCGAGCCCCCGTTAGGAAACGCAACCCGCTGGGCTTGGGATTCTGTGGGTAACAAGGTTGTGGAGACATCCCTAATAGACAACAAGACGGTCTTCCCGCTCGAGCTTTGCACGATGCCCGGCTTTGCAGGGTCTTCGGCTTATTTCCTGCGCTACATGGACCCTCACAACGACAAGGCATTGGTAAGCAAGGAGGCAAACGAATACTGGCGCAATGTGGATCTGTATATCGGCGGCACCGAGCATGCCACTGGGCATCTCATCTACAGCCGTTTTTGGAACAAGTTCCTCTTCGACATGGGCGTTGCCTGCTGCGACGAGCCATTCCAAAAGCTGATAAACCAGGGAATGATACAGGGGCGTTCCAACTTCGTTTACCGCATAAAAGACACCAATACGTTCGTCTCCCTCAACCTGAAAGACAAATACGACGTGACGCCTATTCATGTGGATGTTAACATCGTCTCGGGCGACGTGCTGGACGTGGAGGCCTTCAAGAAGTGGCGTCCGGAATATGGCAATGCGGAGTTTATTCTCGAAGACGGAAAGTATGTCTGCGGATGGGCTGTCGAGAAGATGTCGAAGTCTATGTTCAACGTCGTCAATCCGGATATGATTATCGACAAGTACGGAGCCGACACCCTGCGTCTGTATGAGATGTTCTTGGGTCCGTTGGAGCAGTCGAAGCCCTGGGACACGAACGGCATCGACGGTGTGCACCGTTTCCTGAAGAAACTTTGGACGCTGTTCTACGGAAACACGGACGCTCTGCAGGTGACCGACGACGCTCCGACAGCCGAGGAGCTTAAGTCACTGCACAAGCTGATAAAGAAGGTAACGTTCGACATAGAGCATTTCTCATACAACACGTCCATCAGTGCGTTTATGATATGCGTGAACGAACTGAGCTCTCTGAAATGCTGTAAGCGTGCCATCCTGGAGCCGCTCATCATCCTTCTTACCCCGTTTGCCCCTCATACGTCGGAAGAGCTGTGGCATGAATGCGGACATACTACAACGGTCTGCGATGCCGTGTGGCCCAAGCACAACGAGGAGTATCTGAAGGAAAACACCGTCACCTACGCCATCTCTTTCAACGGAAAGGTGCGTTTCAACATGGAGCTGCCCTCGGATATGCCGCGTGAAGAGGTTGAAAAGGCTGCCCTCAGCCACGAAAACTCTGCCAAGTGGACGGAAGGCAAGACTCCGAAGAAGATTATAGTAGTGCCTGGTAAGATCGTTAATATCGTAATCTGATGAAATCGAGTAAGTATTATAATCTCTATGATTTGGTGAAGGATTACCTTTCCATTTTCCTCGGAACCCTGCTCTACGGTTTCGGATTTAATGCGTTTATCCTTTCCAACGAGATTGTAACCGGTGGTGTGAGCGGTATATGTGCACTTATATTCTTTGCCACCGGCGGAATTGTGCCTGTTTCTGTTTCATATTTCATCATCAACATAGCCTTGCTGCTGGTTGCCCTGAAGATTTTAGGTCTGAAATTCCTTATAAAGACAATATTCGGAGTCTTCTCGCTTTC
>CAVIFD010000253.1:0-3334 GCA_963641545.1 bacterium
GCTTATCGGTGATGAAAGAAGGCATCCCCTTTTCTTTTGGCGGACGTTTGTCGGGCTTGCAGCAGCAACAACAGCAACAGCAGCAGTGATGCCTGTCCGCAAAGTGCCTGCCGTGGGCTTCCACCATGGCAGGTGCCAGCAATATGCTTACGAGCAAGCCGGCAATGATTGTTTTTTGTTTCATATCTCATCAATTATGTCAAATCGCCGGCGAAGGTAAATGTGCCCTCCATGGGTGGCAAATAAAATCGACAAAGTGGCGCATAATCTCGGTAAAACGATACTATCCGGTTGGCATTTTGGGTAAATGGCGTACTTTTGTCGGCTGAAAATTTATATCATTATATCATGAAGAAAAGTCTTGTTTTATTGGTTCTCCTTTTCGTTTGCTCTTTTCAGTCGTACTCGGAGGAAAAGAAGTGGATTGATTTCAATCGGAACGGAAAGATGGATGTATTTGAAAATCCGGATGCCACGATTGACAATCGGGTGAACGATCTGTTGTCGCAAATGACCGTAGAAGAGAAGATCCTTCTGCTTAGGGAAGTATCGCCGGCAATACCCCGACTGGGAATTGCGAAATACGACCACGGTAACGAAGCCCTTCACGGAGTGGTTCGTCCGGGTAAGTTCACGGTGTTTCCGCAGGCGGTAGCCTTGGCTTCGACATGGAACCCTGATTTGATTTATCAGGTCTCGACTGCCATCTCCGACGAGGCGCGTGCCCGTTGGAACGAGCTGGATCAGGGAAGACTGCAGAAGGCAAAGTTTACCGACGTACTTACGTTCTGGTCGCCCACGGTGAACATGG
Source organism: bacterium (assembly GCA_963641545.1). Lineage (GTDB taxonomy): Bacteria > Bacteroidota > Bacteroidia > Bacteroidales > Tannerellaceae > Parabacteroides. The sequence continues at coordinate 812 of CAVIFD010000253.1, forward strand.
CACGCGACCCGCGCTGGGGGCGTACGCCGGAGACCTACGGCGAGGATTGCTATCTGACTTCGCGTATCGGCGTTGCCTTTGTCAAAGGTTTGCAGGGTAACGACCCGCGTTATCTTAAGGTTGTCTCCACGCCGAAGCATTTTGCCGGCAACAACGAAGAGCACAACCGTTTCAGCTGCAAGATGGAAGTGTCGGAACAGACCTTGCGCTCATATTATCTGCCGGCATTCAAGGCATTGATAACAGAAGGCAAGGCTGAGAGTATCATGAGTGCATACAATGCGATCAACGGAGTGCCCTGTACGGCGAACAAATGGCTGCTGACCGACCTTCTGAGAAACGAATGGGGCTTCAACGGATATGTCGTTTCGGACTGCGGTGCGCCGGGCTTCCTCTATTCGGACCATCACTACACGGCAACCCGTGAGGAGGCTGCGCAGAAGTCGCTTCAGGCAGGGCTTGACCTTGAGTGCGGCGGCTATTGCTCGGAGTGTTTGATCTATACGGATTATCTGCCCAAGGCATACGACCGGGGGCTTGTGACGGAGTCGGAGATAGACAAGGCGGCGTTCAGGGTGTTGCGCGCCCGTTTCAAGCTGGGACTGTTCGACGACCCTTCGCTGAACCTCTACACACGTATCTCTCCCTCGGTGATAGGCTCGGAGAAACACCGGCAGCTGGCTTTGGAGACGGCGCGGCAGTCTATCGTCCTTCTGAAGAACACGAAGAACATGCTGCCTCTGAACAAGAACAAAATAAAGAGCCTGGCGGTGTTCGGGATAAATGCCGGAGTTGCCGAGTTTGGCGATTACAGCGGTACGCCGCTGAACGACCCTGTTTCTCCGCTTCAGGGCATACAAAACAAACTGGCGGATACGCGTGTGGATGTCCGCTACGTGCCTTGGATGCCGACACCTATCAAGTATGAGACGGTGGATGCCGAGTTCTTCTCGTTCGAGAAAGACGGCAAGACGGAGAAAGGTTTGGCAGTGTCGTACTATCCCAACACAGGTTTCGAGGGGACGCCGGTGGAGTCTACCGACAAATGGATTCATTTCGACCCCGCAAACCAGCCGCCTGACCCACTGATGCCGAAAGGTCGGATCTCTGTCCGTTGGAGCGGAGACATCACTGTGCCGGTATCGGGCAAGTACAAGATCGGCATTAACACACGCGGCGATGCGCGGTTCTACCTGAATGGCGAGCTTCTTCTTAAAGAGAACGCGAAAGACTCCGATGCAGGCGTTGAGCTTGACTTGGTTGCAGGTGAGAAGTATCCCATCAAATACGAATATGTCTGCGATGCCAATAGAGCATATACTGCCCTGAAGTGGCAGCTGAAGGAGATCTCGGAGACGGAATCTTTCAAGAAAGAGAAGAGCATTGCGAAGAAGAGCGACGTGGTTGTTGCAGTGCTTGGCATCAACAAGAGTATCGAACGTGAGGGACAAGACCGCACATCCCTTGATCTGCCCATCGACCAGATGAAGTTTATACAGGAGATATACAAAGCTAATCCGAAGACCATCGTTGTGCTTGTGGCAGGAAGCTCGCTTACCATCAACTGGATCGACCGTAATGTGCCTGCAATCATCGATGCATGGTATCCGGGCGAGCAGGGCGGCACTGCCATTGCGGATGTTCTTTTCGGCGACTATACGCCTTCCGGAAAGCTGCCGATGACGTTCTATGGCTCGATGGACGACCTGCCTCCTTTCGACGATTACGAGATATCGAAGGGGAGGACGTATATGTATCTGACGAAGGCTCCGCTCTATCCCTTCGGATATGGTTTGAGCTACACGGATTTCGAGATAAGCAACCTGCAGCTATCCAAAGACAAGATACGGAAGAACGAGACGCTTGAAGTGTCTGTCGACATCCGAAACATCGGTAAGAGGGCAGGCGCAGAGGTTGTGCAGCTTTATCTGCACGACAAGACGACCGACGGGGCACCGATAAAGCAGCTGAAGCGTTTCGAGCGTGTCGCCTTGGAACAGGGCGAGAAGAAGACCGTTCATTTCACTCTGACGCGCGAAGATCTGTCTCATTGGAATCGGAAGAACGAATTCGTGTTGAATCCGGGAGCTTTCGAGCTGGTTGTAGGTAACTCTTCGGCGGACAATCGTGTAATGGGCAAATTTGAAGTTGTCGAGGCAGCAGAAAAGGAAGACAAATAAGCGAGATAAAGTTTGATGGCATGGGGCGTGTCCGAATGAAAGCGGACATGCCCTTTTTGCGTATCTGTTGATAACTTTTTCCGTGCTTTTCCCGTGTGTTTGCAAAACGGAAATATGATAAATGTCTACTTTTGCCACCCGTTAAGGTAACCACCCTGTTTACAGTGAAGTAAGAAGATTTTGTTTAAGGGTAGGTTTAATCGTGGAACATGAAGATGGAAGAGGTAGAGCGGAGTTATCATGTGCCGGTGATGCTTGAGGAGAGCGTGGAAGGGCTTGCCATTCGAGAAGGGGGTGTTTATGTGGACGTGACATTCGGCGGCGGCGGTCATTCGCGCGAAAT
>CAVIFD010000254.1:0-3331 GCA_963641545.1 bacterium
CACCTCCGACAGCTCCACTTTTTCCGTAGCGGCACCGGAAAACCCTCCGCCGGCGTGACTTTTTCCGAAAGTGGCACCGGAAAACCCTCCGCCGGCGTGACTTTTTCCGAAAGTGGTGCTGTCACGAATTTTTGCGGTAGCTTGCCACTGCCCAAAGGCTCATACCGAGTGCCATGACGGCAAGGGCGGCAACCTGGTGGGCAATGCTGCCGAAGTCACCGCCGCGCACGAAGACCGTCCGTATGGCATCAATGAAATAGTGCATCGGATTGACGTAGGTCGTGAGATACGCCCAGTGGGGCATGGAGCGCACGGGGGTGAACAGTCCGCTGAGGAGCAGAAGACACATCACGACGAACCACATGACGAAGACAGCCTGCTGCATCGTGTCGTTGCAGTTGGATATGACCAAGCCCATGCCACTTACAACGAACGCGAGGAGCATGGCAAGGAGATAGATAAGGCAGAGGTTGCCCGCCGACGTAATGCCATACACCGCCCACGCAAGGACGAAGCACACGGTCATCACCATCGCGCCTATCAACCAGTAGGGCACAAGCTTGGCAAGGATGAACTCCCACTTACCGACGGGCGTCACGTTGATTGCCTCGATGGTGCCCCGCTCCTTCTCGCCCACGATATTGAGCGCGGGGAGGAAGCCGCACATGAGAAGGATAAGCACAGCCATGAGCGCGGGTATCATGAATAGCTTATAGTTGAGATGTTTGTTGTAGAGGTAGAGCACCGAGGCGAACGCGTCGGTAGCGAGGTGCGGCGCGCCCTGCGGGGTGAGATGCTGCGAGATGATGCTACTGAGATAAGCGTTGCCCATCATCCCTTTGGTGCCGTTCACCGCATTGGAGGCTACGAGTATCTGCGGGTGATTGCCGCGAAGCGTCTCCCGCTCGAAGTGTGGCGGTATCTCCACAATGACATCCGCCGCAGAGCGTTCCACGTCCTCCATCGCGGCGGCATAGCTCTCGCGAAGCGCACCGAAGATGAAATAGTCGCTTGCCTCGATGCGCCGGACAAGGCGGGCGGAGAGTGTGGAGCGGTCGTTGTCCACCACGTCGACCACGATATTCTTCACCTCCATATCCATCACCCATGGCATGACGCACATGATCATGACGGGGAACACCACGATGAGCCGCGGCAGGAAGGCGTTGCGCCGTATCTGAATAAACTCCTTGCGGAGCAAATGTTTTAGTGACATAATCTCTCTTATTCCAATCTGTTTTTGAATTTCACGAGCGCGGCAACGAGCAGCACGGCAGCCATCGCCGCGAGCACAGCGACCTCCGTCAGCACCTTGTCTATGCCCACGCCCATCACCAGCAGCCCTTGCATGGCAGAGATATAATATCGCGGCGGTATGACGGCGGATACATACCTCAGCACCTCGGGCATGCTCTCCACGGGGTAGATCATCCCGCTGAGCAGTATGCACGGCATGAGGAGCACCATTGCCGACATAAGAAGGGCTGTGAGCTGCGTCTTTGCCACCGCGCTGATAAGCAGCCCGAGCGACAGGGCGAGCAGTATGTATATGCCCGACACCGCGTATATCCAAAAGACACTTCCCGCGAGCGGCACCATCAGCACGTAGCGCGAGATGAGCAGTATCGACGTGAGTATTACGAAGGCAAGCACGAGGTAGGGCACCGCCTTGGCAATGATAATCATCAGCGGGCGCACGGGGCTGACGAGCAGCACCTCCATCGTGCCCCGCTCCCTCTCCCTCACTATGCTTATGCTCGTCATCATCGCGCATATAAGCAAGAGGATAACCGCCATGATGCCCGGCACGAAGTTGTAGCTGCTCTGCATCCTCGGGTTGAAGAGCAGGCGCGTGGCGACGGGCGAGCGTTCCGCGCCGGCGAGCGTCGCTGTGGCATAATTGGCATACATCTGTGCCATGTTGGGGTCGGCACCGTCGGTTATCACCTGCAGGTCCCTCCCCTCGCCGTCGAACACCACGGCGATGTCTGCCTTCTGATGGCGTATGAGATTTTCCGCCTCCTGAGGGGTGTTTACCTTATACGATATGTCGAAATACTCGCTCGCGCCCAGCCGCTCCACCATGCGCTGAGTCCGATGGTCGATGGTGGAGAGCACCACCACGGTGCGCACATTCCTCACGTCCGTAGAGATGGCAAAGCCGAAGAGAATCATCTGTACGATGGGCATGCCGAAGAGGATAAGCATCGTGCGCCTGTCGCGCAGGATATGCCGCGCTTCCTTTATCACAAATGATATGAACGGTTTCATTGTCTTGTCGATTGTCGTGCCAAACAGGTAAACACAGCGTCCATGTCCGGTTGGTGCAGACGGAGCTTCAGGTCACCGGGCGTCCCCATTGCACGTATCTTGCCGTCGACCATGATGGATATGCGGTCGCAATACTCCGCCTCGTCCATGTAGTGGGTGGTGACGAAGACGGTGATGCCGCGGTCGGCTGCGTCGTAGATAAGCTGCCAGAACTCGCGGCGCGTGGCAGGGTCGACACCGCCCGTCGGCTCGTCGAGAAACACTATCTCCGGCTCGTGGAAGATGCTCACCGAGAAGGCGAGCTTCTGCTTCCAGCCCAAGGGAAGGCGCGAGACGATGTCGTCGCCGTGATCTGTGAACCGCAGCCGCTCGAGCATCTCGGCACTCTTGCGCCGCGTGTCGCCCTCCTTCATGCCGTAGATGCCGGCGAAGAGGCGTATGTTCTCCCTCACGGTAAGGTCTTCGTAGAGCGAGAACTTCTGGCTCATATATCCGATGTGTTTCTTTATCTGCTCGTATTCGGTCGCGATGTCGCAGCCTGCCACCCGTCCGCTGCCGCTTGTGGGTCGGCTCAGCCCCGTAAGGATGCGCATTGCCGTGGTCTTGCCTGCCCCGTTGGCACCGAGAAAGCCGAAGATCTCGCCCCGCCTCACCGCAAAGGATATGTCGTCGACGGCATGAAACGCTCCGAACGCCTTCACGAGATGCTCCACCTCGATAACGTTCCCTCCCCGCGCGGCAGCCCCGCCCCTGTGTTTTATCCCCTCGGGGCAGAACACGCTGCGGAACTTCTCGAGCACCTCGTCCGGCTTTCCTATGCCCATCGCCTTTCCTTCCCGAAGGAAAGCGATGCGGTCGCAGCGGCGCACCTCGTCGAGATACGGCGTGGCGACAACGATGGTGATGCCCCGCGCCTTGAGCGTAGCGAGCATATCCCAAAACTCACGACGGCTCACGGGGTCGACGCCTGTGGTCGGCTCGTCGAGGAAAAGAACGTCGGGCTTATGCACCAGCGCACACGAGAGGGCGAGCTTCTGCTTCATGCCGCCCGAGAGCGCAC
>CAVIFD010000255.1:0-3319 GCA_963641545.1 bacterium
CCATATATTAAGAGAACAGTTTGACCTTTCTGAAAACGCGGTTCTTCCGTTCCAATATGAAAAACTCGGCTATCAAAAGGACCAAAGCAATCCACGCCAACGTCTGAAACTGTTCGTTGTATTCGGAATAGACCTTGCTGTCGAGCTCCGATTTGTTCATTTTGTCTATCTCTTTCTGCAATGCTTTTTGCGCCGAGTTGGTATTGTCTGCACGCACATACATACCGTGACCTGCCGCAACGATCTCCTGACACATCTGTTCGTTCAGCTTCGTGATAACAACATTGCCGTCTTTATCCTTCATGTAATTGTTAGCTCCGGCAACAGGAATCGGAGAGCCTTTCGGGTCGCCCATGCCGACAATATTCACATGGATATTCTTTTCCGCAGCTGCCGCTGCCGCTTTCACCGCATCGTCTTCATGGTTTTCGCCGTCGGTAATAAGAATGATGGTCTTATCGGACGTTTCGCTTGGGGTAAACGAGCGTAGTGCAAGGTTGATTGCCGCTCCGATTGCCGTGCCCTGCGTTGAGACCATCGAGGGGTTGATAGACGAAAGAAACATCTTGGCTGAAATATAATCGGAAGTGATCGGGAGCTGTGTGAAAGCATCGCCGGCAAAGACAATCAGCCCCATCTTGTCGTCGCTAAACCCGTCGGTCAGCTTCGACAACATCTGTTTTGCCTTTTCCAAACGGTTGGGCGAAACATCTTCCGCCAGCATGGAGTTCGACACATCGAGGCAAACCATAATCTCCACCCCCTGCCGTTTCACTGTTTCCAGCTTGGAGCCGAACTGCGGTCCGGCAATGACAAATATCACCATCGTGACGGCTCCGAACAACAGCCAGAACTTCAGTCGTTGCCGCCCGCGCGAAACCTCCGGCATAAGCTCTGCCAACAACTCAGGGTTGCCATATTTCTTTATCGCCCTCTTCTTCTGAGCCATTGCATAGATATAAAACACAATGAGTGCCGGAAGAATGAAAAGCAAATACAAAAAGTCAGGATGTGCAAAACGAAACATAAGCCTCTTTATTTACGGTATACTCCTTAACAACGTATTTCTCAATAAAACTTCAGCCAAAAGCAAAGCGAACAACAGTAAAGCCCAGTTTTTGTATTCCTCCTGCTTCTTGCTGTATTGCTGTACACTGATCTTGGTCTTCTCCATTTGGTCTATTTCCGAATATATTTCTTTCAGACTTGTGTTGTCCGTCGCACGGAAATACTGTCCGCCGGTCGTCGCGGCAATCTGCTTCAGTGTAGGTTCGTCAATCTCGACAGGGATATTCTGATACTGCACACCGAAAGCCGTTTGGAAAGGATATGGAGCCGAGCCCTGCGTCCCCACCCCGATTGCATAAATGCGGATGCCGAAAGTCTTGGCTATTTCGGCAGCCGTGACAGGTGCAATCTCGCCGGCATTATTCACACCGTCGGTAAGCAGGATGATAACCTTCGATTTGGCAGAACTGTCCTTGATGCGGCTTACGGCATTTGCCAGTCCGAGACCGATAGCCGTCCCGTCTTGAATGATACCGGGCTGTATATCCTTGAAAAGGTTCAACAGCACGGTATGATCTGTCGTGAGCGGGCATTGCGTAAAGCTCTCGGCGGCGAAAACCACCAGTCCGATATTGTCGTTCGGGCGACCGTTGATGAAAGACGCTGCCACATCCTTGGCTGCCTCCAGACGGTTCGGCTTGAAGTCTTGCGCCAACATACTGCTGGAGATATCCATTGCCATAACGATGTCGATACCTTCTGTGGAGGTGTTCTGCCAACTGTTTGTCGACTGCGGACGTGCAAGCACGATTATGAGTACTGCTATCGCCGCCATCCTTAGGACAAAGGGCACATGTCTCAGATATACTCTCCACGAAGCGGCTTCAGGAGCGTCGAACGCCTCCGAAGAAGATACCTGCAAGCTCGCCTGGCTCTTTCGGAGCTTCCATACGTACCATCCGATCATTGGGACAAGCAACAGCAGCAAGTATAAGTATGTAGGATTTGCGAATGTCATGTCTATTCTTTCGTTATGTCGGTATCGTTTGTCTCTGCCGTCTCCTTCGCCTTTGCTTCCGAGGTTTCAGGGGTGGAGACTTCTTCTATCTTTGTCTGACCCACGAACAGGTATGCGTTCATCATGCTCTGATCGTTTTCATCGGGGAGCGGGTTCATCTTTGCGAACTTCACAAAATCGGACAGCGTCAGTATCTGCTTCAAATTCTCGTACACGGAATCGGCATCGTGCTGCTCACGTATTGTTTCCAGGATCTCGCCCGAGGTCATTTCCATTGCGTTGATGGCGAAACGTTCTACGATGTAGCGACGCAACGTCTCAGTAATCGACGTGTAATACTCCTTGTAGCGACCCTGCTGCCAGAGTTTCTGCTGCTTTATCTCGTCGAGCTCCTTTATTGCCTGCTCGTGGGGTGGGAGTTTCGGCTCGGGCTTCGAGAACGGGATAAGCGACTGTTTGTTTCGCAAACGCTTGATAACGTATGCCGCCACGCAAATGAGGAGAAGTGCCAGCAGGATGCCGAAAATAATCGGATAATAGTCAGCCAACACGAATGGAGGCTTCCACACGGTCTTTATATCGTTGAACTCTTCCGGCTTGTCGGCATTTACGGGGATGCTCGAGACCTTCAGTGCAACCTGATTGGAGTAAACCGTATCCACTCCGTCAATCACCTTTATCGGAGGCAGAAGATACAGGGCGGAATCGAACGATGTCACCAAAATGTCCTGTTTTATCAAGAGGCGACCGTTTTCTATCTCCGACGAGTCCGCCTTGGAAAAGCTCAGAACCTCCACTCCGCGCATAAGAGTGTCGCTCGGGATCATGATACCGACAGGACGATCCTTGTCAGCCGTCACCGTCAGATGCAAAACCGTCTGCTCGCCTATCAGGATGGCTGCCGAGTCTATCTTTACATCTATCAGCGTCCTTTCTGCATATATCTTACCTCCCGCCAACAAAACCGCGAGAAGAAAAAGTATGCCTCTATATATAAATTTCCTTTGCATGCCTCAGCTACGTTTATCAAACAGTGTAATCAACGCCTTCACATAATCGTCTTCCGTGCGGATAGACACCGAATCGACGTGGCTCTTCTTGAACGCGTCGTCCATCCTTTTCTGACGGCTCTCCCACCATTTCTTATATGCCTCGCGAACAGCGGCGGAAGAGCTGTCGACCCAACGTTCCCCACCCGTTTCTGCATCTTTTATCTTCATCAGCCCGACAGACGGCAACTCGGTCTCCCTACGGTCGTACACTTGTATGGCAACCACGTCGTGCTTCCTCCCG
>CAVIFD010000256.1:0-3319 GCA_963641545.1 bacterium
GATGATACCTGCAAAATCGTCTGCCGAGGTCGGGGTGAAATCTACCGATGTCTGTGCCGTGAATGTGTTGGATGTGACCCAACGGCCGATGGCAGCAGGCTGATGCCACTCTCCAAGAGCAGTGCTACGGGCATTCAATGTCAGTCTGCCTGCTCTGTCTATATGGTAGTAGACAGTTTGCGGAGTACGTATGAAGAACGCTTCGTCGCTCAGTCCCTCTGCCCTCCAAAGCGGGGTCGGGGCAACGGGGCGGTTACGGTATGTCAGGGTTGCTCCCTCAGGAAGAATGACAGGCTGATTGTCTTTCCACTCGACGGGCAGAAGGAATGTCTCGCGCCCCATAACATCATGCCCGTCGCGATAGGGGCGCACGGCAAGGAACACGGCATACCATTCGCCTTCCGGTGTCTGCACCAAATCGGCATGACCTGTACACGTGACAGGGTTGGGACGTGCGTCGGGCAGGTCGCGTTGCGTAAGGATGGGGTTGACAGGGCAAGGCTTGAAAGGTCCGAAAGGCGTATCTCCCGAGAAGATGACCTCGCTGTGATTGGTGCCGGTGCCTCCTTCCGCAGCCATGAGGTAGTAACGGCCATCAATGTGGTAGAGATGCGGACCTTCTATCCAAACGGGTTTCTGACGGATGTCGACACCGCCGTTGATGATAAGCCGTGGCTCTCCTTTCGTGCAGTTGTTCTTCCAGTCGAACTCACGTATCCATATGGCGCGATGCCCGTCGTACTGCGGTTCTCCAACGGGTATGTCGTTGTTGACAATATAGGCTTTGCCGTCTTCGTCGAACAGGATGCTCGGGTCGATACCTCCCACCTCGGGGAGAAATATCGGGTCGCTCCATTCTCCTTTCTTGGGATCGTCTGTCGTGACAAAAAAGTTCCCCCCGCCGTTCACGTCGGTTGTGATCACATAAAACATCTTGTTATGCGGGTTGTATTGTATGTCCGGTGCATATATGCCGCCGCTGATACGCAGTCCGTCTCTCAGCGTCAGTTGGGACGGGCGGTTCAGGACATATCCCAACCGCTTCCATTCCTTGAGGTCTGTGCTGTGCCAAATGGGAACTCCCGGGTAGAAGGCGAAAGAAGAGTTGACCAAATAGTAGTCGTTTCCCACGCGACAGATGCTCGGATCGGGATAACAGCCGGGCAACAATGGATTTGTCGGCACGGCGCAGTCCGTCTCCGTTTCTTCGTCTGTGGGGGCGGAGGAATAGACAAAACTTCCGAACACTGCCTTCTTGGGCGACAACAGTTCGCGCACAAAAGGCTTGGGGCGGTAGCCACGGTCGAAAAGCAAAGGATAATCCTGCCTGCCCTGTATGGGAAAATCGTTCTTCCACGACTCGCCGTCGGACACGCCCCATGCCGTTACACGCGTGACAATGTCTGAGTGTTTCAGGAAAAGGTCGAAGAAAGATTTCATACGCGTATTCCACAGATGGCTGACGCTGTCGGGCAATGCCTCTTTGTATGGATTCAGAGACTCCCGATAGCCGGCGGTGTCTGATATGTTTGCCGTGCTGCTAACCGTGGGCAGTGCGCTCATGTCCCATTCCGTGATCATCACCTTGACACCCTCAGACGCAAAGGTCAGCATGCTCTTTTCAAACTCTTCGACCGTAGGATAATCTATTCCCATGTGCCCCTGCATGCCGACTGCATCAATGCGAATGCCTCTCTCCTTCAACGAACGTACGAGGCGGGCAACGGCATCGCGACGACCCGCAAGGTTCATTCCGTAGTCGTTGTAGTAGAGCTCCGCTTCCGGATCGGCTTCGTGGGCGCATTGGAAGGCATAAGGAATATATTCTTCGCCTAAAATCTCGTAGAACTTGCTTTTGCGATATGAGCCGTCCTCCAAGATGGCTTCGTTGACGACATCCCAACCGTGCACGTGCCCTTTGTATCTGCCAACGATGGTAGAGATATGCTCCTTCATACGTTGTTTCAACACCTGTGGAGAAACGTTCCCTCCCGTGGAATCCACGCAGAACCATGGAGCCAGTTGCGAGTGCCAGATGAGGCAGTGCCCGATGACTGCCATATTGTTCGCCTCGCAGAAACGCATGAACGAGTCTGCCGGAGCAAAATCGTATCGGTGCTCTTCGGGGTGAATGGTTTGGCTCTTCATGCAGTTTTCGGCAACGGCTGCGTTGAAGTGACGTTTGATAACGGCAACGGCTGCCGTATCCTCGCCGGAGATGTGCCGACTGTTTAGTGCCGTGCCGATGAGAAAGTCGTTGCCGAAGGTCTCTTTCAGCGAGAAAGGCTCTTCAATGGCGTTATGCCTTGAACCGCTACATCCGATGATGATTCCTGCGATTGCAAGAAGAAATAATATATGTCTCTGTTTCATGATCTCTTTTATTTGTGTTCGTGATAATGTCTGCTTAATAATCCGCCTTTGATCTCCGTTCAGACAGTTCGGCTTGCATCTTCTCGTTATACGTTTTTGTGATCGGATAGAAACACAGCGCGACGACACCGACGAAGAAGGTCGCTGCCGGAATCAAACTGGAAGAAAGCACAATCCCGTGAATCGCCGAATCCGACTGCATGGCACCGGCTCCACTGACATATCCGAAACCGGAAAGCAGGAATCCAAGAATGGCTCCACCTATCCCAAGCCCTGCCTTCAAGGCAAACACCACTCCTGCGAAGACGAATCCCGTGGCACGACGGTAGTTTACGTATTCCGAATGGTCCGCCACGTCGGCAATCATTGCCCAAAGCAGAGGTACGGTAGGTGCGTATGCCAAGCTCTTCAGGAAGTTCAAGACAAACATCGTCTCTATGTCCGTCTCGTTCGGGAAGTAGAACAAGGCTGTGAAGATGGCTGTCAGCGTCAGGCAGATGATAAACACACGTTTCTTTCCGTAACGGTTGGCAAGGAATCCGGAGAGCAGGATTACACCGAAGAACTGCACTAATGCGCCAACCATGTTAAACACGCCGAAGCCCACTTCATAGGCTCTGTCGGGACTGTTTACAATCAGTCCGAAAGCATTCAGCACCGCGTAGCTCCAACCCGCGTCAGCTCCGGTGGCAACCAATCCCAGTTTGTTGAGGAACGCATATAGAGCATCGGCATTGACATAGTTCTCGAAGTAGTAGTTCATCGCGCTTCCCCACATTGCCAAGGTGGTGAAAAGGAAGAGCGTCAGGATAAACATGGCTCGCCAGGGAATACTGTGGAACACGTCTTTGATGTCTTTCCTTGTGTCCGTCTTCTGGCCGGCAGGCGGAGAGATACGCTCGCGTGCAGAGAGGAAGGTGATAACGAGGAACACAAAGCCGATGAC
>CAVIFD010000257.1:0-3314 GCA_963641545.1 bacterium
GGGCTGCACTATGAGATGAAGGCACGCGTGAAGTCTGCCTACTCCATTTGGAACAAGATGGAAAGCAAGGGCATCACGTTTGAGGATGTCTACGACCTCTATGCCGTCCGCATCATCTTCGACCCGCTGCCCGGGGTGGACGAGAAGAACATGTGTTGGGATATCTATTCTGCCATTACGGATATATATCGTATCCGTCCGGACCGCATCCGCGACTGGGTGAGCCGTCCGAAAGCCAACGGTTATCAGGCTCTGCACCTCACCGTGATGGGTCCTGACGGGGAATGGGTGGAGATACAGATACGCAGCCGCCGTATGGACGATATAGCCGAGAAAGGCTTTGCCGCCCACTGGAAATACAAGGAGCATAACGTGGAGGAAGACACGGAGCTTGATAAATGGCTGCAGACCATCACCGAGATACTGGAGAACCCCGACCCTAACGCGCTCGACTTCCTCGACACCATCAAGCTCAACCTCTTCACATCCGAGATATTCGTGTTTACCCCGAAAGGCGACATCAAGACCCTTCCGCAGGGTGCTACCGCGCTCGACTTCGCCTATGCACTGCACACAAAGATCGGTAACCATTGTATCGGCGCGAAGGTCAATCATCGCCTCGTCCCTCTCAGCCATCCGCTGGCAAGTGGCGACCAGGTTGAGATACTGACCTCTCGTTCGCAGGAGCCGCAGGCAGAGTGGCTCAACTTTGTCACGACGGCAAAGGCACGTGCCAAGATCGATGCCGTGTTGCGCCGTGCCCGTCGCGAGGCTGCCCGCCGTGGCGAAGAGAAGGTGATAGAGGCGTTCAAACGTTCTCAGCTGGAGGCAAACACGTCGAACCTCGACAAGCTGAGCATGTATTTCGGCTTCTCCAAGCGCGAAGAGTTCTATTATGCAGTGGAGAAAGGCGACGTGACGCTTCCGGAAAATATCAAGAAGCTGCTGAAGGAAAAGACGGACAATGTGCTGTTCAAATATGTGAAGCAGGCTCTTGGCGTCGGGAAGAAAAAGAAGGAAAAGGAGGAAGATGAAAAGCCTAAAAACACATACGACAAGACGAAGCCGTATATCCTGCGCGAGGAAGCTTTCGAGCGTAACTATGTGATTGCCGATTGCTGCAAGCCTATCCCGGGCGACGATGCCCTCGGCTTTATCAACGACGACGGGAATGTGGTGGTCCACAAACGCTCGTGCCCCATTGCCATGCGGCTCAAGAGCAGTTTCGGCGAACGTATCCTCAACACCGAATGGAGCAACCACAAGAATGCCTCGTTCGAAGCTACTCTCGAGGTGAAGGGCATCGACTCGATCGGTGTGCTCAACACCATCACGCGTACCATTGCCGACGATTTCAACGTCAACATCATCCGCCTCCTCATCGAAGCCAAAGACGGCGTGTTTGAAGGCAAGATAAAGATGAAGGTGCACGACGTGGAAGACATCCAGAAGATGTGCGTGACACTCTCCAAGATCAAAAACATCAAATCCGTAGGTCGTGTTGCCGATTAACGGCAGACTTTGGCAAGAAACTTCTCTCGGTCGACAATGTAGCGCACGTGCGTCCCTTCGCCGATCTTCCCTTCCCCATCGTGAGCCTCAACGCTGAACGTCAACTTACGCCCCTCTACTTCCGTGAGTGTCGCAGTGGCAGCGACGGTCGCTCCCACAGCCGAGGGCTTGATGTGCGACGTGCTGATATGTGCCCCCACTGTGGTTGACCCTTCCGGCAGGTGGGCTGCAACAGCCATAAGGGCTGCGTTCTCCATCAATGCCACCATCGACGGCGTGGCAAACACATCCATGTCGCCCGAACCCATGGCACGGGCTGTGGCAGCTGCGTCCACAACGGTGCTGCTCGTGTGCTGTAATCCTTTTTCCAACATATTCTGTACTCTGTTTTTCTTATTGCGCCGCAAAGATATGACATTCCCAACGGTAAAAACGGAAAGCCGCGCCGGCACCAATGCCCATGTCCGGTGAGATATGTACCCGAAAACACCAAATCGGGTACATGTCCGGTGAGATATGTACCCAAAAACGCCAAATCGGGTACATGTCCGAGGTGATATGTACCCGATTCTGCGGAATCGTGACCTTATTGTTCGGTTATGATGGCCCCGTCGGTCTCCGCCCTCGTGGAGGTGTGACTCAAGAAAAGATTGAACAGCTTGGTGTTGACATAGAAATTCTCCCGCCCGACTTTGACTTTTTCAAGGAGTCCTGTCCCTGTTATCATCTCAAGGTATTTTGAAGCCGTCTTCCTTTGCACAGACATATCCTTACAGAGAAACTCAATCTTGGTATATGGATGATAGAACAGATTGTTGAGCAGCTCGTGCTTATATGTCTGACCGAACAGAGGCCTCAGCATCTGCTTGTACTCTGCCATCAGTGTGGAAATGCCTTTCACAAGGTCGATGGTTTCCTGTGCGGTCTCTTCCACTCCTTTAAGGATGAATACAATCCAATCTTCCCATTCTTGCGCATTGTTGCCGTCTTTGTCCCTGATTTCTTGGATCAGCCGGTAGTATTCGCCTTTGTTGTGCGTGATGTAACGGCTGAGATAGAGAATCGGCAAATCCAACAGGTCGTTTATCACCAGATAGAGTATGTTCACGATTCGTCCGGTCCTGCCGTTGCCATCAGTGAACGGATGTATGCTCTCAAACTGATGATGGATAATCGCCATCTTGACGAGTGGGTCGAGGTCGGATAATGACGGATCGTTTATGAAGCTTTCGAGGTCTTCCATATAATGAACCACATCTTGAGGGTTCTGCGGCGGCTCGTATATGATCACTCCGTCATCTCTTTTCAATGTAGTCCCCGGAACAGTCCTGAAGCCTCCGGAGGTATGCTTGAGAGTGTTCTGAATCTTGATTATATGGTTGTTGGTCAGTAGTTTGTTCGTCCTGACCAGATTGAATCCCTGATAAATGGCTTCCCGATAGTCCTGAACTTCTTTCGTCGCGGGCGAAATGGAGAGGTTCCTGATGTTGAGATCAGCTTTGTATAAGTCATCCTGGGTCGTGATGATATTTTCAATCGATGAACTGTCTTTTGCTTCCTGCAGCGAGAGAGAGCTGATGAGAATATTCTCGTTCGGGATGCTCGACGCGACACCTTTAAGCTCTGCGAGCGCACGGTTGGCTTTTGCCAACTGCTTAAGTATGGCAGTGGTCTCCAGGTCGTACTGTAGTGGTAGTGTTGGGATTGAATAATGTGCCGGCATATCATTCCGTATTTCATGCAAAGTTAGGAATTATCATCTTACGCCCCTTTGGCGTTGTCGATGATTTTCTTCGCGCCCA
>CAVIFD010000258.1:0-3308 GCA_963641545.1 bacterium
ATCCCCGCCGGAGCGGCCGACAACGACAGGGCGCACCATCACATAAAGCCGATAGACCAGCCAACCAAATAAGACCCCTGCCACGGCTCCGGGCACAATGTCTGAAATGAAATGAACGCCGAGATAAACGCGGGTGTATGCCGTAAGAGTCGCCCAAAGAAATATCGTCCACGTAAATACACGGTATCGGAACAGTAGCGACATGAATGTTGCGAACCCGAACGCATTGGCAGCATGACTGGATATAAATCCGTACAGCCCTCCACGATAATCGAAAACCGTCTTTACCTGATTCATGAAATCCGGATGATGCGTCGGGCGGAAACGGGCAAAAAGAGGCTTGCACACGTGAGAAGCAAACTGATCGCAAAGCGTGACAACAAGCACTATCGCCAGCAGAATCAACACGGATTCTTTCCATCTCTTCTTATACAGCAACACGACCAGTATAAAAACCGCCAACGGCAACCAAACCACCTTTCCCGAAAACAACCACATGAAGCGGTCGAGAAAAGGAGATTCGCTGCCGTTAAGCATGAAGAACAAATCCCGCTCGTAGACCAAGATTTTTTCTACCATCAGATAGTCTCAATGTCTTTCGTCGGCATCCAACCGACATTCCCGTCTTCCAAAGCAATCTCGCTCCATTCGCCAAGAGTGCTTTTTATGGAGACCTTCGTGCCTTCGTGCAGGATAAACAAATCCGTGCCACTTGCGTCGGGCGAGCTTTTGACGGTTACCGTCGGTGCAAAAACGATGGCATGCGTACGGTTTACAAGCTCGTTCTTTTGGTTTCTCGCAAAGATATTCGAGACAATCACACCGATAAGAAACAATACCCCCAAGTAAAAACCCACCTTCTTCAAGCGGATCTGTTTTGAAAAGAAGAACAACACAAGACATCCGATGAACAACAGGAAACAACCAATCCCCGCTTTTGCCCAAGAGTCGGCAGCCCCGATGTTTTGCACGGCAGATATCCATTTGAAGAGGAAGAAACGGTCGATGGGTTCAATCTTGTCGACCGTCATCTGACGTGCCATCTGAAG
Organism: bacterium; assembly: GCA_963641545.1. Classification (GTDB taxonomy): domain Bacteria; phylum Bacteroidota; class Bacteroidia; order Bacteroidales; family Tannerellaceae; genus Parabacteroides. The sequence continues at coordinate 1,050 of CAVIFD010000258.1, forward strand.
GTTGAAACGTATGTCGCCGTCGCCCGGGTCAAGAATGAGCGCACGCTCGTAGTTCAAGATGGCCGGAGCGACCTTCCCTGATTTGTAATAAGCATTCCCGAGGTTGTAGAATATCTCGGGCGACTCTCCGGTGCTCTTCAATATCCCTTCGTATAGTTCGATGGCTTTCGCGTAATCTTCTTTCGTATATGCGGCTTCCGCTTCCTTTATTGCTGCATCCTGCGCGTATGCAGTCAACGCCAGGCACTGAACCAACAGAAAAAACAATATCTTTTTCATCTCTAACATCCTCCCCTCTTTTATTGCTTCTTAATTGTATTCTCCATCTTGCCGATGGCATCTACGGTCAACTCGTATAACTTATCCATGGCATCCGAAGCCTGCGTAGGTGCATAACGGGCAAACTCGCAAGTGTTCAGGATGTCCATAAATTCGCCCGTCAGGGTTTCGTCCACGCCATACTTCGTCAGCTCCGCCTCGACATTGTCTTTGGTGAGGTTTGCCTGAGGTATGCTGAGCTTATCGCTGAGATATCCCCACAAAGCGCGGAGCACTTCTTCGTAGAACTCTTCCTTCCTGTTTTCCTTCATCAGCTTGCCGGCGTTCTTCAATCTCTTGACTGCAATCTTGTTTGCTTTCTTCGTGCGAACCAATGCGATATTGGCATTCTCTTTCGCCTGCTTGCGATAAATGAAGAAGAAGACAACAAACAGAATTGCCGGAACGAGATAACACATGTAATACATGAACGATCCGAAGAAGAGGTCGCTTTCGGCAATGAAATGGAAGTTCTTCACCTTCAAGAATCGAATATCCTTGCCCACATACTTCACGCTTTCCTTATTGCTGAAGTTGGATACGACAGGAGAACTGCTGCTTCCCCCCTCTCCCTGCTCGACATGCAGTTTATACGGTTCGGATTTCAATGTTTTATACGTGGCAGTCTTCGGGTCAAAATAAGAGAATATGACAGAGGGTATCTCAAAGTCGCCGGCGTAACGGGGGATTGCCATATACTCTATCGTCTTGCTACCGCTCACTCCGGCAGTCGTCGTCTTGGAATCTGTCTCCTCTTTCGGGTCGAAGATGTCGAAATCGTTCGGGAAGACAACCTCCGGCTTCTTTATCAGTTTGATATTACCGTTACCCGTAATCTTCACCTTGACCGTTACAGCATCATTCGTCTTTACATTGTTCGAATTGATTTCCGATGTCATGGTGAAATTACCAACTGCGCCTGAGAACGACGAAGGTTTCCCCGACGGCAACGCCTTTACATCAATCGTGACGGGATTTGACACCAACACTTTCTTTACATCATTGTACGCGTCGGCAAATTCGTCGAAGATGCTGCGTATTTTCCTTTGGGTCGGGATACGGATAACAGCATCGAACTTTCCGCTTTCTATGGTGAGCTTACCCGAGCGTTGCGGATAGAGAACGGTCTGCTTCAGCACAACGGTGAAATAATTACGGTCGTTGTAACGCGTCTGCGTCCATTGTGGGTTCGGTTGCTCAATCTCCTGTGCCAGGAAACCTTCAAACTCGGGGAACTTGGCATTTTCCAACCCGCACATACGCGCAGCATACAATTTGAATGTCACAAGGAAACCTTCCTGTTCATATATATTATGATTGGAGACTTCCATCCTCACGAAATAATCGTCTTTACCTATGGACGCGACTTCTCCCGAACCGCCACTGTTCGCTTCAGCCGCTTTATCGGGAGGAAGAACTTTAATGCTTAACGCATTGGATGTATAGTTCGCACCTTTCACCTTTATGGATGCTGCCCCGATATCAAACGTACCTTCCTTTTTAGGCATCAAGATGTAGGTAAACGTAAAAGCAGTCTCAGACGACACATGCCCGTTTATAATCTGCGTACTCATGCTGCTCGACGTTGACGGTCCCATCAAGACATCAAAATCTGCAAGCCCGGGTATACGGAGGTCGCTTGCCCTCGCTTCCGCATTCACGGTGTATGATAGTCTGAATTGCTGCCCCATCACAACAGCATTCGGAGCACTCGCCTTGAAGGTCACATCGGCTGCCTTCATCACCGCTCCGGCTGTCAGGAAGAGAACGAATAAGAAAGCTAATTTTCTCATCATATCTTGTTTTACTGTTTTCCTTTGATCTGTTACCACTCTTTGTCTGTCTTGCGTTGCTGCTGTTGCTGAGCTTGCGCCTTCTTCACTTTTTCCTGCGTATTCTTCTCGTCTTGCAGGAGAGCATCAAGCATCTGCTGGGCGTTAT
>CAVIFD010000259.1:0-3304 GCA_963641545.1 bacterium
ATTGAAGACACTCGGTAACCAATTCTGACTTTTTCTCATCGGCATCATAATTAAATCTCCTATTCTTTAAGTTATACATTCAATTGTTTGTTTTGAACTCCGGGCTTTTTCGAACCCTTCGTTCGCCCATGAATATGCAAAGTGTATGCCGGCGGGTAAAGGTGCGATTTGGTGTCTTTTTGTCACAAATAACGGGTCTGTTTTGCCTGTTTTCTGACAAAATGTTTCCGTTTCGTTTCACTCTCCCCTTGCCTTACACTACCTTTGCCGCCCCTATACATATAATACGTAGAAACTAAAGACAGAGAAGAGATGGCTAAGTACGGACGAATACTGCTTAAACTCAGCGGCGAGTCGCTGATGGGAGGGAAACAATACGGCATCGACGAGGTTCGCCTCGGCGAGTATGCCCGTCAGATAAAGGAAATAGCGGATATGGGAGTGCAGATAGGCATCGTGATAGGCGGAGGGAACATCTTCCGCGGCTTGAGCGGTGCGTCGAAGGGCTTTGACCGCGTCAAGGGCGACCAGATGGGGATGCTGGCAACGGTAATCAACAGTCTTGCCCTCAGCTCCGCCCTCGCAACCATTGGAGCCAAGGCGCGGGTGCTGACAGCCATCCGCATGGAGCCGATAGGCGAGTTCTACAATAAGTGGCGTGCCATCGAGCTGTTGGAAGAGGGCTTCATCGTCATCATGTCCGGCGGCACGGGCAACCCGTTCTTCACCACAGACACCGGTTCCTCCCTGCGGGGCATCGAGATAGAAGCCGACGTGATGCTAAAGGGGACGCGCGTCGACGGAATATATACCGCAGACCCGGAAAAAGACCCGACAGCCGTGAAGTTTGCCGACATCACCTACGACGAGATTTATGCACGCGGACTGAAGGTGATGGACCTCACGGCAACCACCATGTGCAAGGAAAACGGTCTCCCGATCGTCGTGTTCGACATGGACACCCCGGGGAACCTTAAGAAAGTCCTCAACGGGGAGAACATCGGGACATTGGTCCACAACTGATGTTTCGGGAAAAATCGTTTACTTTGCGCCTCGTTAAAAATAAACACATAGTTATGGCACAAGATGATGTTTTCAAGAAATTGGTTTCTCACTGCAAGGAATACGGCTTCGTGTTCCCCTCTTCGGAAATATACGACGGGCTTGGGGCGGTGTATGATTACGGACAGTATGGCGTTGAGCTGAAAAACAACCTGAAGAAATACTGGTGGGACAGCATGACGCTGCTTCACGAGAATGTGGTGGGTCTCGACTCTGCCATCTTCATGCATCCGACCATCTGGAAAGCATCCGGACATGTGGACGCGTTCAACGACCCGTTGATCGACAACAAAGACTCGAAGAAACGCTACCGTGCAGATGTGCTCATAGAAGACTACCTTGCCAAGATAGACGAGAAGATACAGAAGGAAGTGGACAAGGCTGCGAAGAAGTTTGGCGACGCGTTCGACGAAGCTCAGTTTCGCGCAACCAATGCCCGCGTATTGGAGCATCAGGCAAAACGCGACGAAATACACGCCCGCTTTGCCAAGGCTCTCAACGATTCCGACTTCGAAGAGCTTCGGCAGATCATCATAGACTGCGAGATTGCCTGCCCTATCTCCGGCACACGCAACTGGACGGAAGTGCGGCAGTTCAATCTCATGTTCTCGACGGAAATGGGCTCCACTGCCGACGGAACGTCCAAGATTTATCTCCGTCCGGAAACGGCACAGGGCATCTTCGTCAACTACCTCAACGTGCAGAAGACCGGCCGCATGAAGATACCTTTCGGCATAGCGCAGATCGGTAAAGCCTTCCGCAATGAGATCGTGGCACGCCAGTTCATCTTCCGTATGCGCGAGTTCGAACAGATGGAGATGCAGTTCTTCGTTCGCCCGGGCGAAGAGATGGAGTGGTTCAAGAAGTGGAAAGCCACCCGACTGAAATGGCATCAGGCAATGGGATTGGGCGATGAGAAATATCGCTATCACGACCATGAGAAGTTGGCTCACTACGCCAATGCCGCTACCGACATTGAATACGAAATGCCGTTTGGCTTCAAGGAAGTGGAGGGTATCCACAGCCGCACGGACTTCGACCTCAGCCAGCACGAGAAGTTCTCGGGAAAGAAGATACAGTATTTCGATCCGGAGCTGAACAAGAGCTATACGCCGTATGTCATCGAAACATCCATAGGTGTGGACCGTGTGTTCCTCAGTGTCATGGCAGGTTCGTATTGCGAGGAGACGCTCGAGGGCGGCGAGACGCGCGTCGTGCTGAAGCTGCCCGCAGCCCTGGCTCCCATCAAGCTCGCCGTGCTTCCGCTGGTGAAGAAAGACGGGCTCCCCGAAAAGGCGGAAGAGATTATGAATATGCTGAAGTTCGACTTCCGCTGCCAGTACGACGAGAAAGACTCCATCGGCAAACGTTACCGCCGTCAGGATGCCATCGGGACGCCGTATTGCATAACCGTCGACCACGACACATTGAACGACAACTGCGTGACAATACGTTTCCGCGACACCATGGAGCAGGAGCGCGTGAGCATCGACAAGCTGCACGACATAATCTCCGAGAAGGTCAGCATGAAATCATTATTGAAAAAGATAGCCGAGTAAAACGATGAAGAAGTGTCTGCACATAGCGTTGATGATTTTTTGCGCGTCCGTGGTCTTTTCTTCCTGTAAGGACAACGACGACAGTGATGAGGAGCTTGTGGAAGCCTACAAGACGGAAAACGAACAGGCTTTCGCGGCAAAGGCTGCCGACCCCGGGTTTTTTAAGGTCAGTGTGCATGGCGCGGGCGATTATTTCGTCTACGCCAAACGCCTCAAGGAAGGCGACGGCGACCGCATCTATTACACCAGTCACGTCAAGACCTATTACAGGGGCTGGCTGGCAACGAAGACAAGAGACGACTACTTCGACAAGAAGGAGTTTGAAGACGGCGAGCCGTTCGAATGTGCGGTAAGCTCGTCGTACGCAACCACCACATACACCACATCCGGAACAACCACCGGCGTCGGTTCCGTCATAAGCGGATGGACCATTGCCCTCCAGAACATGAAGGTCGGCGATAAGTGGGAGGTTTGGATTCCGCAACAGCTGGGCTACGGCACTACCGAGCGGGACGACATCCCTGCATACTCCACATTGGTGTTCGAAATCGAAGTGGTGGAAAGGTCTGCCATCGTAGGAGGATAATTTCTTTCATGCACGTCAATAATAGGTAGAGGAGCCTTTCTCGTTCTGCGCAGCGGGAGAGGCTCCTCTCATTTTGTGCCCGCCATTCCGCATTCCC
>CAVIFD010000260.1:0-3303 GCA_963641545.1 bacterium
GAATAAGCACGGTGGACCTTACGGATCGTAAGCACCGTATGCTCGATGTCGTGATTGTCATCGCTCAGCTCATAGAGTGCCGTAGCGATGGCAGCAAACACTTCTCCTGAGACTTCGCCCGTTGCTGCTCCGGCAGCTGCTCCGGCTTTCTGTGCGTTACGCTTGCCGGCGGCAATGGCTGCCTTACCAACCTGCTTGAAGATGAGGTAAAGGAGGATCAGTCCGAGGAATACGACTGCCATAGCCGTTATCGTCATGCCGATACCCCATGAGTCGTTGTCCTTGAAGTTCTCTATCTTCTCGTTCGTGTCGAGTGTCAGGTTGTTTGCCTTAGGCGTCACTTTCCGAAGCTGTGCCCATTCTTCCTGACCATCGACAACTCTACCGTAACTCACGTCCGGCAACTGACCTGCCGGGATTGTGATTTCGTCGATCAGTGTCCTACCGTCTGCATCATACAATGCCACGTAGTTTTCGCGCGAGGGGTCGAGGGTGAAACTGACATGGAACGTACCACGGTCTGCCAACCCGTCTGCCCAAAACAGGGCGTGCTGGTTGGGCTGGATCTGTGTCGTCACGTCGCCCTTGGGGATGGGATACTTGCGCGGGTTGTTCTTGTCGTTGGTCAAATAACAACCGGCGATGTTCACCATTCCGGCAGAAGAGTTGTATACCTCTATCCAGGCGTTGCGCTTGCCATAGTCGTCGACGAAGTTGTCTTCGTTGATGACCAGCACCTCATTTATTCGCAAGGAGGTTGCACGCTGAGCCTTTGCCCCGAAAGAAACGAGCAAAACCATCAGCAGCAACACCCCAAATCTCTTGTTAACCATATTCATTTCCTGTTTTAAGAATTAGAGGGGCAGATTGTCGTGTTTCTTCGCAGGATTGCTCTGTTTCTTCGTCTGCAGCTGTTGCAACGCACGGATGATGCGGAAGCGGGTGTTACGCGGCTCGATCACATCGTCGATGTAGCCATACTGTGCGGCGTTGTAAGGGTTGGCGAAGAGCTTCTGATACTCTGCCTCTTTCTCTGCGAGGAATGCTGCAGGGTCTGCTGCTTCCTTGGCTTCCTTGGCGAAGAGCACCTTTACGGCACCTGCTGCACCCATGACGGCGATTTCTGCCGTGGGCCATGCGTAGTTGATGTCGCCGCGGAGCTGCTTACAGCTCATCACGATGTGCGAACCTCCGTACGACTTGCGCAGGGTGACTGTCACCTTGGGCACCGTTGCCTCGCCGTAAGCGTAGAGCAGCTTCGCGCCGTGGAGGATCACGCCGTTGTATTCCTGACCTGTGCCCGGGAGGAAGCCCGGAACGTCCACCAAAGTAACCAACGGGATGTTGAACGCGTCGCAGAAACGGACGAAGCGACCTGCCTTGCGCGAAGCGTTGCAGTCGAGCACACCTGCCATAATCTTCGGCTGGTTGGCTACGATACCCACTGCCTGACCGTTGAAACGTGCGAAGCCGACGATGATGTTCTTGGCATAGCCGGCATGCACCTCAAGGAACTCGTTGTTGTCTACAATCGTCCCTATCACCTCGTACATGTCGTACGACCGGTTGGGGTTGTCGGGGATTATCTCGTTGAGCACGTCGTCGAGACGGTCGATGGGGTCTTTGCATTCAATCAGCGGAGTCTCCTCAAGGTTGTTCTGCGGGAGATAGCTGATGAGCTTGCGGATGAGAGCCAGACCTTCCTCTTCGGTTGCTGCGGAGAAGTGCGTCACGCCGCTCTTCGTGCTGTGTACGCTTGCGCCACCCAGGCTCTCTTCGTCAACATCCTCGCCGGTCACTGTCTTGACCACCTTCGGACCTGTCAGGAACATATACGACGTGCCTTCAATCATGATGGTGAAGTCCGTCAGGGCAGGAGAATACACCGCGCCGCCTGCGCACGGACCGAAGATGCCGGAGATCTGCGGAACAACGCCGCTGGCAAGTATGTTGCGCTGGAAAATCTCTGCATACCCTGCGAGAGCATTCACAGCCTCCTGGATACGTGCGCCGCCCGAGTCGTTGATACCTATGCAGGGGGCACCCATGCGCATTGCCAGGTCCATCACCTTGCAGATCTTCTGAGCCATTGTCTCCGACAGCGAGCCGCCGCTCACGGTGAAGTCTTGTGCGAAGACGTAGACCAAGCGACCGTCGATCGTGCCGTAGCCTGTCACGACACCGTCGCCGAGATACTTCGTCTTGTCCATCCCGAAGTTCGTGCAACGATGTTTGACGAACATGTCGAACTCCTCGAAGCTGCCTTCGTCAAGCAGCATGGCGATGCGTTCGCGGGCTGTGTACTTGCCTTTCTTGTGCTGAGATTCGATTCTCTTTTCCCCACCACCAAGGCGAGCCTGTTCACGAAGAGCGATCAGCTCTTTCACTTTCTCAAGTTGGTTACTCATTGTGTTTTCTGATTTGTTGTTAGAAATGATTTCGAATGAACTTTAGGATTACTTGCCGGGCATGCAAAGCTCTGTGAGCACGCTGCAGGTCGATTTGGGATGAAGGAAAGCGATGCTTAAGCCTTCTGCGCCGCCACGCGGAGCTTTGTCGATGAGGCGTACACCCTTCGACTCGGCTTCGTCGAGAGCCTTCTGCACGTCGGGCACGGCAAAAGCAATGTGATGGATGCCTTCGCCCTTCTTCTCGATGAACTTCGCGATGGTGCTGTCTTCGCTCGTCGGCTCGAGCAGCTCGATCTTCGTCGCGCCAATCTTGAAAAACGCCGTTTTTACCTTTTGATCTTCCACAACTTCGATGTTGTAGCACTTCACACCCAAAACTCCCTCGTAGTACGGCAGGCATTCCTCGATGCTCTTTACCGCAATACCCAAATGCTCGATATGTGTAATTTCCATGTCGTTAAAAATTTATGAGTTAATAATGATTGTCGTTTCTGTTCGGAAGCAAAGGTACGGCTTTTAAGGGGAATACAACAAAGTGCTTACTTTTTTTGCAAAACCACCCATCTTCAGCCTTTCGGCGAGAGTTTCGGGGCACCCCGAAACTGTTACAAAGTGCTCCGCGATACCTTCGGGGCACCCCGAAACTGTTACAAAGTGCTCCGCGATACCTTCGGGGCACCCCGAAACTGTTACAAAGTGCTCCGCGATACCTTCGGGGCACCCCGAAACTGTTACAAAGTGCTCCGCGATACCTTCGGGGCACCCCGAAACTGTTACAAAGTGCTCCGCGATACCTTCGGGGCACCCCGAAACCGTTGCAAAGTGCTCCGCGATACTTTCGGGGCACCCCGAAACCATCTTCCCCCTCTTATTGCTGCTTTGCGATTAGAAA
>CAVIFD010000261.1:0-3300 GCA_963641545.1 bacterium
CGCGAAGCGGTGGAGATGGTAAACAAAAGTGACGCGGACTGGCTGCACATGGATGTGATGGACGGCGTGTTTGTGCCGAACATATCCTTTGGTTTCCCCGTGCTGAATGCCGTCTCCGGGGTGTTGACGAAGCCGATGGATGTGCATCTGATGATTGTTGAGCCGCATAAATATATCCGCGAGGTGGCAGCTGCGGGCGCGTATATGATGAATGTGCACTACGAGGCGTCGACGCATCTGCACCGCACCATCGGCGCGATAAAGGAGGCGGGCATGAAGGCGGCAGTGACGCTCAATCCGCATACGCCCGTCGCGCTTCTCGACGATATGCTTGAAGACCTCGACATGGTGCTCCTCATGTCCGTAGACCCGGGCTTCGGCGGGCAGCGTTTCATTGAACACACCGTGGAGAAGGTGTCGCGCCTGAAGACGATGATACGCGAGCGTGGACTGGATACGCTCATTGAGGTGGACGGCGGCGTGAACCTCGAGACGGGGCGGCGGCTGGTTCGATCCGGAGCGGATGTGCTTGTCACCGGCAGCTTTGTCTTCTCTGCCCCTGACCCTGCGGGGGCAATACGAAAGCTGAAAGAGCTGTAGCGAGCCCCCGAGAGCCAAACCAAAACCTTACATTCCCCCCGTATAGATGATAGCGAAAGAGATAGAGCGGCGACCCTTCGTGAGGTCGCTTCTTGTTTGGATCGTCGGGATACTGTTGCAGACGTACCTCGGGTGTAGCCTCGTGGCTGTGCTCGTGCCGCCGGCGGCGGTGGCGTTTGCCGGCGTTTGCCGCCTTATTTCGCGCAGGAAACAAACGGATTGCAGCTACGGCATGCGGTGGGTGTGGGGCGCGGTGTTCCTTTCGCTGTTGCTCAGCTTCGCGATGCAGCGCACGGCATACCGCATGGCGCACAGTGCGGACGAGGAGCAGTCCGTGCTCTCAGAGGTGGCACGCGAGGAGCAGGTGCGCCTCTTGAAACCTTTCGACGCTCTGAAGCTGACGGACGAGGAGCGGTCCGTGCTCGCCACTCTCACGCTGGGCTATCGCGAGGGGATGAGCCGTAAGGTGAACAGGCAGTTTTCCGTGACCGGCGTGGCGCATATCCTTTCCGTCAGTGGCTTTCATGTGGCAGTGGTATGCGGGTTTCTCTCGGCAGTGTTCTCTTTCCTGCCAAGGAACAGGGTGTTCCGATGGATTCGTTACGTGTCGATGATGGCACTGCTGTGGTGCTTTGTGGTGGTGACGGGCATGTCGCCTCCGGCAATACGCGCCGGACTGATGCTCTCGCTCTATCTGACGGGTCACGCCCTTCGCCGGCGCACCGACGGATACAACACCTTGGCTGCCGCGGCATTCTGCATGCTGGCATACGACCCCTTGTATCTCTTCGACATCGGGTTTCAGCTGAGCTATCTCGCCGTGCTCTCCATACTGTTCCTGCAGCCGCGTATACGCGGGCTTATAGCTGTGCGCAACCCCCTGCTCCGCGAGCCTTGGAGCTGGATCTCCGTCTCCATAGCCGCGCAAGCGGGGACGACGCTGCTCTGCCTCTACTACTTCCGGCAGTTCTCCCCTGTCTTTCTCCTTACCAACCTGCCGCTGTCGTTTCTCTCGATGTACCTGATCCCTGCCGCCCTCATGCTCGTCGTCCTCCCACAGGGCATGCCGGGCTACGCATTGCTGCAACTCATTGTGGAGAAGCTGACGCACGCCCTGTTTTGGATTGTCGATGCCTTCAGCCGCGTGACGCATGCGACGCTTTGGTATCGCGTCGACGGGTGGTTTACCTTCTTTGGCTACGCCTCCATACTTCTCTTCCTTATATATATAAAGACGCGCCGCCCCGCGCATCTCCTCTCCGCCCTGACGCTTCTGCTCGCTCTTATGCTGACGCTCCTTGCAGGACGCTTCGGATGAAAGCAAAAAAAATGACCCCCGCAACGACTGTGTCGCCACGGAGGTCCGAGCATGAAAGAAATTGTTTCTTGTAATATTATCCCAGGAATCCTAACAGGACACCGGCTGCCACGGCAGAACCGATCACACCTGCCACGTTCGGTCCCATGGCGTGCATCAGCAGATAGTTCGTCGGGTCGTATTCCAAACCGACAATCTGAGAGATACGTGCCGAGTCGGGAACGGCAGATACACCGGCGTTACCGATAAGCGGGTTGATCTTGTTGCCTTGCTTTAGGAACAGGTTGAAGAACTTCACGAACAACACACCTGCGCATGTCGCGATCACGAACGACAACGCTCCCAAGCCGAAGATCTTGATGGAGTTCAAGGTAAGGAACTGCGTTGCCTGCGTGGAAGCACCCACCGTGATACCGAGCAGGATGGTGATCGTATCAATCAGCGGACCGCGGGCAGTCTCTGCCAAACGACGTGTCACGCCGCTTTCCTTCAACAGGTTTCCGAAGAACAGCATACCGAGCAGCGGCAGACCGGACGGCACAAGGAAGCACGTCAGCAGCAGACCTACAATCGGGAAGATGATCTTCTCCGTGGAGGAAACGGCTCTCGGCGCTTTCATGCGGATAAGACGCTCTTTCTTCGTTGTGAGCAGACGCATGAACGGCGGCTGGATGATAGGCACCAACGCCATGTATGAATATGCCGACACTGCGATGGCACCCATCAGGTTTGGTGCCAGCTTCGACGAAAGGAAGATTGCCGTCGGACCGTCGGCACCACCGATGATGCCGATGGCACCTGCCTGGTTCGGCTCGAAGCCCATCTGAAGAGCGATGATATATGCACCGAAGATACCAAACTGGGCGGCTGCACCGATCAACATCAGCTTGGGATTGGATATCAAAGCCGAGAAGTCGGTCATCGCCCCGATGCCAAGGAAGATGAGTGGCGGATACCATCCGGAAGTCACACCCTGGTAGAGGATATTGAGCACAGACCCTTGCTCGTAGATTCCGACCTGCAATCCGGCATCCTTGAAAGGTATGTTACCGATAAGAATACCGAATCCGATAGGGATCAACAGCATGGGCTCAAATTCGTATCTGATCGCGAGGAATATGAATGCCAAGCCGACGAGGATCATGATAAGATGCCCGGGCGTCGCATTGTATACTCCCGTGTAGGTGAGAAACAGCTGTAGGTTTTCACCCAGGAATGATAAAAAACTCTCTTGCATAATGCTTATCCGATTACGACGAGATCAGCACCTTCCAGCACAGAATCTCCCTGGTGAACTTTAATCTCAACAATCTTTCCGTCGCGGTCTGCGTTGATGTTGTTTTCCATCTTCATAGCCTCGAGGATAAGAAGCGTCTGTCCTC
>CAVIFD010000262.1:0-3293 GCA_963641545.1 bacterium
AGCCTCTGTGGCATCCGCTGCGGCATCTGCTCCCACGGCATCTGCAAAGCCTGCTGCGGCACAGCCCGCCACAGTGCAGCCTCACGCGCCCTCCGTCGTCATGCCGACGGCTCCTGCGGGTGCTGCGGCAAAAAGACCTCAGCGCATGCCGCGTATGTCCATACCTTTGAAGGAGATGGGAAGCTCGGGAACTAAGGCGAAGGTGCAGCAAGGTGTGCCGCAGGCGGCAGAAGACTTGTCGAATGCTTTCACCGAAGAAGACCTCTTGCGCTGCTGGGATGCTTACGCAGAGAGCGAGAAGATAGGTCAGAAGGTGTATCTCAAGAACACGATGATAAACTGCAAGCCTGTGCTGAAAGAAGGCTCTGTCTTTGAGGTAAGCGTGTATAACCCGGGTCAACGGGAAGAGCTCGTTGCCGGTGGCGCGGACCTGCTGCAATACTTACGCACGCAGCTGAAGAACACTCACATAGAGATGCAGGTGCGTGTTACGGAGACGAACGACAAGCACTTGGCATACACGGCAGCGGAGAAATACGCATATCTTGTCGGCGTGAACCCCGTGCTCGAGAAGCTGAAAGACGAGTTTAAGCTGACAACGGATTAGCGAGCCCCCTTGTGCGACGTCCCGTGGCAGAGAGAAAAGACTGCGTTATGAACGGAAAGATCCTCAGCCTTGCAATCCCTTCCATCGTATCGAATATAACCGTCCCCCTCTTAGGGCTGGTCGACGTTGCCATAGTGGGGCATTTGGGCTCGGCTTCATACATAGGTGCCATCGCCGTGGGCGGGATGCTGTTCAGCATCATCTACTGGCTGTTCGGCTTCCTCCGCATGTCCACGAGCGGCATGACATCTCAGGCACTGGGGCGGCGCGACCTGCGTGAGACGCTCTGCATCTTGTTTCGAGCAGTGGGCATGGGGCTTCTCATCGCCTTCGCCCTCTTGTTGCTTCAATATCCCTGCCGTGTGCTCGCGTTTCATTTCATCGATGCCTCACAAGAGGTGCGCCATGCCGCCACCATCTATTTCAGCATCTGCGTATGGGGTGCTCCGGCTGTATTGGGACTGTATGCCTTCGTCGGTTGGTTCATCGGTATGCAGAACTCCCGCTTCCCGATGTTCATTGCTGTGGCACAAAACGTGGTTAACATCGCGGCAAGCCTTGTGCTCGTCTGCCTCTTCGGGATGAAGATTGAAGGCGTGGCTTACGGCACACTCATTGCCCAGTATGCAGGTCTCTTCATGGCGTGGCTTCTCTGGCTGCGCTACTACGGACGGCTGATGAAGGTGCGCGTCGCATGGCGCGAGGTGTTGAGTAGCGCGGCAATGTGGCGTTTCTTTCGTGTCAGCAGAGACATCTTCCTCCGCACGTTGTGCCTCGTGGCAGTGACCGTGTTCTTTACTTCCGCAGGTGCGCGGCAGGGCGACGTGCTTCTGGCTGTCAACACCTTACTGATGCAGCTCTTCACTCTTTTCTCTTACGTGATGGACGGCTTTGCCTATGCCGGCGAAGCCATGACGGGACGTTTCATGGGTGCGCACAACGCCGAGGGACTGAGGCGCATGGTGAGGAGTCTGTTTCGTTGGGGGTGGGCTCTCGCGCTCCTCTTCACCGCGATGTATGCCACCTTTGGCAAAGCATTCCTCGCACTTCTTACCGACGACGCCCGGGTCATCGGCTCGGCAGCTGCTTACTTTGCTTGGGCACTCGCCATCCCTCTTGCCGGCTTCGCGGCTTTCCTCTGGGACGGCATACTCATCGGGGCTACTGCCACACGCCTTATGCTGCGTTCCATGCTCGTCGCCTCCGCCTCCTTCTTCCTGTTATTCTACTCTTTTCGAGCAGACATGGGAAACCATGCCCTATGGATGGCGTTCATCGCATACCTTGCCTTGCGGGGAATTGTTCAGTGGGGACTGTGGCATTTCCACAGAGAGTAATGCCCTGCTTTCTGCCGTCTCAGACAGAAAGCTCCTTAGGGCATTACTTCCGAGTATATTCGTATCACCTTGTGTGGCTTCTTACTCTTCTTCCTTGGGCTTGTTTGCCTCCTGCTTTGCATGCAGCACACGCAGCACAACCATGCCGACTACCACAAAGCCCAAAAAGCCCATCGTGCAGCTCTTTGCCATCGCACTCTCGAAGTCGGTTGTGCCTACAAGTACTAACGAGATAAACGATACCATCATGACTGCGTCTACCAAATCCTTATTTATCTTCATCGCTTCTTATGTTTAAACGGTTGATCATATCCCTGTTACTTCTTCTCGCTGCTGCCGCTTGCGGCGTCTTCCTTCTCCTCGTCGGCACTGTGGTGACTCAGCCCTTTCATGATGCCGAACAAGCCGTAGCCCAGTGCCGCCATTACGACGAGCAGCTTGGCATAATCGTTGGGAATAATTGAACTACATGCCAGTACGCAGCCGGCTATCGTGATGATGATGGATATGATAAGACGTGTCTTATTTGAATTCTGATTAGACATGATGTAATGTTTTTAATGGATAAGTAAATGTAATGCTTCGGCATGCCGAGCCCTCGGGGCACTGCACACCAATCTCACGCAGGCGAGCTCTCCGAGTTCGCCTACACCTTGTTACCCACCAAAACTAAATAAGGATCTTGCGCAGGGCAAACACATGTTGCGCCGTGCGGCAAATGAGCGTGGAAAGGTTTATTGTTTGACATTCCGATACGTTCTCCATCACCTTACGCTGCACGTTCACCTCTTTAAGGCGTATGCCTTGAATCAGCTTGACGGCGACTTTCAATGTACGTAGGTGAGAGGCATTCTCCGTCAATTGTATGCTTCTGCGAGCGTTCAGCCCCTTACACTCCTTAAGGTCTGAGCGTAACACGTCAATGTAGTATTGCGTGTCGGCTGCGCCCTTCTCCTTCATGACCGTCTCCACCGGCTGCGGCACGGGTGCGCCGCCGTCTGCCGCCTCTTCCTCGAAAGAGAACGTCAACAAGCCCAAGAACAACGTCAGTATGAGTAGCAGATTCTTCACGGCGGCAAATATACATGAATTACCGAAGAAGATGCAAACGATTGTATCATTGTTTATATTTTTGCACCCTCGATCAGAAAAGCAGAAGAATATGGAGAAGAAGAACAGTTTGTTGAAATGGGTTGCGGCAGCTCGTCCGCAGACGTTGACCGCCTCGCTTAGTCCGGTGCTCGTGGCTTGTGCCCTTACATGGTGCGAAGGCGTGTTCAAGATGGTGCCTGCCGTCTTATGCTTCGCCGTGGCTGTTCTTGCCCAGGTTGCAAGCAACTTCGCCAACG
>CAVIFD010000263.1:0-3281 GCA_963641545.1 bacterium
GTATTCAACCCTTCAATCGTTTCCATCGCCTGTCGCAGTGTGTCTTCCTTTTGGCTCAAAGCCCCTGTGAGTTCTTCTATCTTCTGGTTTTGCTCATTACATAACACCATCAAATCACGAACCCTAACTTCAAACACAGCCAGCAATTTCTTTTGATCTTCGGTCATTTTCCCTACCAAATTGTACACAAAAGTAGAGTTTTGTCATGAATTGGACAAAACTCCTTTCCCTTTTTTAACCCAAAACCCCACAGACAAACAAAAGGCCGTCCGAATAACATCCGAACAGCCACTTCCAAATCAAACTATGCTACGCCATTAAACCAGCGCAACAAGCAAGTCTCCTTCAGTCTCTTCAAAAGACAGCTTTCCTTCTTTCGCCAACCAACCCAAAGCAGCATAAACATCTTTTTCCGCTTTGATCTTCGTTGCTTTCTTCAGTGCCTTAACGCTCATTTTTCCACCTTCATTCAAAGCTCTCCAAACGAGGCCGGCATTTGTTCCAATCAATTCGATCATCTTCTTTTTTGTTTTGTTAAACCATTAACGGGGGCAAAAGTATGGATTAATCGACTAACCAAAAAGATTCCGTATGTTTTTTGGCATAAAAGCGCCTTGCTTTCGATGCTTTTTATCAATCCTGCCCGTCTTCGTCGTCCCATTCGTATTCTTCATAGTCTTCTTCCGCGTCATCGTCATCCGCGGGGAAGACAAAATCATCGTCATCGTCGTCGAGCGGGATGGCGTTCACGTCGATATTCCGGTGAACGATGTCTTCCGCCTGATGGAACGTCTCCTTGTCCAGTTCACGCCACAAAAGGTCTTTCAGCTCCATGATGCCCTGCCCTGTAACGGAAGAGATAAACACGTGCGGCACGCCTTCTGGGAGGTCTGCGGAGAGAGCCTCCGTCAGCTCGTCGTCGAGCATATCGCTCTTGGTGATTGCCAGCACGCGGCTCTTACCGAGAAGCTCGGGGTTATACTTGACAAGCTCGCCATGAAGTATGTCGTATTCCTTCCGGATATCGTCCGTGTCTGCCGGAATCATAAACAGAAGGAGAGAGTTTCGTTCGATATGACGGAGGAAACGCAGCCCGAGACCTTTCCCTTCGCTGGCACCCTCGATGATGCCGGGGATGTCTGCCATCACAAACGAACGGTGGTCGCGATAGTCCACGATGCCGAGGTTCGGCTCCAGCGTCGTAAACGGATAGTTGGCTATCTTGGGTTTGGCAGCAGAGACGACGGAAAGGAGCGTGGACTTCCCTGCATTGGGAAAGCCTACCAGCCCGACATCGGCAAGGAGCTTGAGCTGGAGTATCACCTTGCGCTCTTGTGCCGGCTCGCCCGGCTGGGAATAGCGCGGAGCCTGGTTGGTTGCCGTCTTGAAATGCCAGTTACCCAGTCCGCCACGCCCGCCCTTGAGCAGCATCACCTCCTGACCATCCTCGGTGACATCGCAGATATACTCGCCGGTCTCGGCATCATACACCACCGTTCCGCAGGGCACCTCAATCACACGGTCTTCGCCATCTTTGCCGAAGCAACGTTTGGCACCTCCGCCCTCGCCGTTCGTCGCCATGATGTGACGTTCGAACTTAAGGTGCAGAAGTGTCCAGTAGTTGCGGTTGCCACGGAGAATGACATGACCTCCTCTCCCTCCGTCGCCTCCGTCGGGACCGCCTTTGGGGATGTATTTCTCGCGACGGAAATGGGAAGACCCTCTCCCGCCTTTCCCCGAGCGGCAATAGATTTTCACGTAGTCTACAAAGTTCGATTCAGCCATTTCTTCGTTCTCCCTCTTTCTTATTTTACCTTGTTTATTGCCTCTTTGATGCGACCGAAGATTTCCTCGATGGTGCCCATACCCTGAATGGCAACGTGCTTGCCCTCGCCGATGTAGTAGTCTGCCAGGGGAGCCGTCTGCTTGTGATACACCTCAAGGCGCGACTTTATTGTATCAAGGTTGTCGTCCGAGCGGCCCGACACCTTGCCGCGCTCCAAGAGACGCTTCACAAGTTCGTCTTCGTCCACCTGAAGGTTGAGCATAACGGACACATCCGTGCCACGCTTGTTCAGCATCTCCTTCAGAGCCTTTGCCTGCGGGATGGTGCGCGGGAAGCCGTCGAAGATAACGCCCTTCGAGCCCGCCTTACTGTCGAGCACCTTTGCCAGCATGTCAACAATCAGTTCGTCGGGCACCAGCTGTCCCTTCTCGATATAACCCTTGGCAACCTTGCCCAGCGCAGTCTCGCCTTTCATCTCGGCGCGCAGAACGTCGCCCGTCGAAATGTGGTCCAAGCCATACTCTTTAATGATCAACTCGCTCTGTGTTCCCTTGCCTGATCCGGGAGCACCAAAAATCACAATGTTCAGCATTTTGTCTTTCCTTTATATATGTGTGTAAGTATTTCCATCGTCACTCGGCTGCCACGCGGTATATATCCCTTAAGGTCCGCCCCTGCTCATCGTAGTCCAGCCCGTAGCCCACAATGAAATCATCGGGGATTTGCAGCCCCACGTAGTCGGGCTTCAGGTCGCACCTCAGCGACTCGGGCTTGAACAGCATCGTGGCAAGACGGACATCCGCTGCCCCGTCCATTCGCAGCTTCTCCATCACATACTGCATCGTGTAGCCCGTATCGACAACATCCTCGAGCAACACCACCGTCCGCCCCCTCACATCCGCCTGCACAGGCATGACCTCGCGGACAACGCCCGTGGTGCTCGTCCCTGCGTAGGAGGAATATCTTGCAAACGTTATCTCGTAAGACGCATCTATCTGCTTCATCAGCTCGGCGGCAAACATAAACGCCCCACTGAGCACACCAACAAAAAGCGGATTGCGATCTCCCACATCCGCCTTTATCCTACGCGCCATCTCTGCAATGGCTCCCTCTATTTCTTTCTCCGAGATAAACAGCTCGAAATTTTTGTCCTTTAACCGTATCTTTTCCATGTCGGCACCCTGTTTTCGCCGCGTCAAAGGTACACTATTTCAAGGATTGCATCAAAACAGCCCGTTTTCTTATCACACCGCGCCGTCGCGGATAAATTAAAACTTTTTTCTTATCACGCGAAACTGTCGCGGATAAAGAAAAACCTTTTTCTTATCACGCGGAACCGTCGCGGATAAAGAAAAACCTTTTTCTTATCACGCGAAACTGTCGCGGATAAAGAAAAACCTTTTTCTTATCACGCGGAACCGTCGCGGATAAAGAAAAACCTTTTTCTTATCACGCGAAACTGTCGCGGATAAAGAAAAACCTTTTTCTTATCACG
>CAVIFD010000264.1:0-3259 GCA_963641545.1 bacterium
GCAGGTGTTTGGCTTGAAGCGTATCCTGTGGTTGGAAAGCGGTTACCTGGCGGGGGATGATACGGACAGTCATGTCGACACGCTGGCGCGTTTCTGTAGCGAAGACACCATTGCCTACGTGCAGTGCACTGATGCCTCGGACGAGCATTATGCCGAGCTGCGGGAGATGGAGGAAGAGCTGCGGACGTTCACGCAGGCGGATGGTAAGCCTTACCGCCTTGTCCCTCTTCCTATGGCAGACAGAGTGGAGTGGGAGGGCGAGCGACTGCCCGCGACGTATGCCAACTTCCTTATCATAAACGGGGCAGTGCTCATGCCGTTTTATCTCACCGAGAAAGACAATGTGGCTCGCGCCGCCTTGCAGAGGGCGTTCCCCGACAGAGAGATTGTAGGCATAAACTGCCTCGCGCTGATCAAACAACACGGGTCGCTGCATTGCGTGACGATGCAGTACCCGAAAGATTTTATCGTATGAAAACAGGACTTATCCAGCAGGCGAACACCTGCGACAGGTTAGACAACGTAAGGAGACTTAAAGAGAATATACGCCGCTGCGCGGAGATGGGGGCAGAGCTCGTCGTATTGCAGGAGCTGCACAACGGGCTGTACTTCTGCCAGACGGAAGACGTGAGGATGTTTGACGAGGCAGAGACGATACCCGGACCTTCCACCGAGACGTTCGGCGCACTGGCGAAGGAACTGGGGGTGGTGCTTGTGCTCTCGCTCTTCGAGAGACGTGCCCCGGGATTGTATCATAACACGGCTGTCGTGTTGGAGAAAGACGGCACCATCGCCGGCATGTACCGTAAGATGCATATTCCCGACGACCCTGCGTACTACGAGAAGTTCTACTTCACCCCGGGCGACCTGGGGTTCACCCCGATAGATACCTCCGTCGGGCGATTGGGTGTGTTGGTCTGCTGGGACCAATGGTACCCCGAGGCTGCCCGCCTGATGGCAATGAAAGGTGCGGACATGCTTATCTACCCTACTGCCATAGGCTGGGAGAGCAGCGACACGGAGGAAGAGAAGGCGCGGCAGAAAGATGCGTGGATGACCGTTCAGCGCGCTCATGCCGTGGCAAACGGTATTCCTGTGGTTACGGTGAATCGCACGGGGCACGAGGCAGACCCTTCGGGGCAGACTGCCGGCATACGTTTCTGGGGAGGCAGCTTCGTGGCAGGTCCGCAGGGCGAGCTGCTCGCAGAGCTTCCGACAGATCGTGAGGATGTACGCGTTGTGGAGATAGATAAAGGGCGGAGCGAGCAGGTGCGCCGCTGGTGGCCCTTCTTCCGCGACCGCCGCACAGATGCCTTCGGCGGCCTGACCGAACGGTTTCTGATATGACATACCACGGCAAGGGAGAAGCCATACGGCTGATGAACCGGCTGGGAGCCTCGGGGCGGGCTTTCGTCTTTGCCTCGGACTATAAGCAGGAGCATATATGGGTGGCAGAGCAGGGTGGGATAGACCCTGAGGAGGTGCTGTATGACATGAACGGCTTCACCAACGTGCCTGCCACGTATGCCGACGCTGCCATGAAGCCCTTCGAGTGGAAGCCTCAGCCGATCTCTTTCGATGCTTATTCGCACTCTTTTCAGACAGTCGCCCGCCATATTCATACAGGCAATTCGTATCTCGTCAATCTGACCTGCGCAACTCCGGTGGAGACGGACCTGAGGCTCGAGGATGTGTTCCGCCTCTCTCGGGCTGCTTATCGGCTGTGGATGAAAGACAGGTTCGTCGTGTTCTCGCCCGAAGCCTTCGTCCGCATGGAGAAGGGTTTTATCTGTTCCTATCCAATGAAAGGTACGATAGATGCCTCGCTGCCCGATGCACGCGAGAGAATCCTTGCCGACAGAAAGGAAGAAGCCGAGCATGCAACGATAGTGGACCTTATCCGCAACGACCTCAGCCGTATGGCATCCTGTGTGACGGTGATGCGATATCGCTACATCGACAATCTTCAGACCAACAACGGGAGGCTGCTGCAGGTCAGCTCGGAGATAAGAGGCACATTGCCGGACGGGTGGAAAGCCGCTTTGGGCGACATACTCTTCAGTCTGCTTCCCGCAGGCTCTGTCACCGGAGCACCGAAGAAGAAGACGATGGAGATTATCGCGGAGGCGGAGACGTATGAACGCGGGTTCTATACCGGCGTGATGGGGTGTTTCGACGGCAGCCGTCTCGACAGTGCCGTCATGATACGTTTCCTTGAGCAGACGGACGGAGGGCTGATCTTCAAAAGCGGAGGAGGCATCACCTCGCAGAGCGATCTGCGGAGCGAATACAATGAGATGATACAAAAGGTGTATGTGCCGATTTATTGAAACGATACGTATAGAAAATGGAAAGGCGGAGCACCTGAACCTGCACAACCGTCGGCTCAACAAGACGCGGCGTGACGTCTTTCGCTGCGGCTCACTCCTTGACCTGACGGGTTTCATCCGCGCGGAAGGCTGCACAGGGCGTACCCGCTGCCGTGTGGTATACGGCGAAGAGATAGAAACGGTGGAGTATATCCCGTACACCGTCCGGCAGGTAAACTCTCTGCGTCTGACTGCGTCCGACAACATCGACTACACCTACAAAAGCTGCGACCGCAGTGCGCTCAACGCGTTGTTTGGGCAAAGGGCAGGGGCTGACGACGTGCTGATTGTGCGACGCGGGCTCATTACGGACACCTCGATTGCCAACATTGCTCTATGGAACGGCTCGCGGTGGGAAACGCCCGAGGCTCCCTTGCTGGAAGGGACGATGCGGGCATATCTCTTGGACGAGGGGCTGATAACGCCGTGTGCCATTCGTCCGCAGGATCTCCCGCGTTACACCCGTGTGCGTCTGTTCAATGCCATGATCAGCTTCGGCGAAATAGAATTCCCCGCAGCAAACATTCGTTAGTCCCCGCAATCCCACCCTCCACTCAGCTCTATCAAAGAAATGTACAGAGTTGAGTATGAGATCCCGCGTCGGGGCGCGGGATGACAGTTGTGTATAGTAGCGCAACTCGTTTCTAACACCAAAAAGTACTTTTTGGTGTCTTTGCAGACTTGCAATGAGACCGCAAAGTACTTTTTTGTGTCTTTGTAGACTTGCAATAAGACCAAAAAGTACTTTTTCCTGTCTTTGTAGACTTGCAATGAGACCAAAAAGTACTTTTTCGTGTCTTTGTAGACTTGCAATGAGACCAAAAAGTACTTTTTTGTGTCTTTGTAGACTTGCAATGGCATCAAAACTGACATTTTTGTCAGATTGTAGA
>CAVIFD010000265.1:0-3240 GCA_963641545.1 bacterium
CTGTATAACAGAACGTATGGAGCGAAAAAACAACCGCAGGTACAATGAAGATTTATAATTTTGGCAGGTAAACCGGAAAAACATACAGACATTATGATTGACGTTCGACAGATAAAACAGCGTTTCGGGATCATAGGTAACAGTCCCGATTTGGACAGGGCTATCGACGTGGCTCTTCAAGTGGCTCCCACCGATCTGTCGGTGCTTATCACCGGAGAGAGCGGCGTGGGCAAGGAGACCTTCCCACAGATTATCCATCAGAACAGTCCACGCAAGCACGGTCAGTATATAGCCGTGAACTGCGGTGCCATCCCCGAAGGAACCATCGACTCGGAGCTGTTCGGGCATGAGAAAGGATCTTTCACGGGGGCATTGGCAGACAGGAAGGGTTATTTTGAGGTGGCTGACGGGGGAACAATCTTCCTCGACGAAGTGGGCGAACTGCCCATCCCGACGCAGGCGCGTCTGTTGCGTGTGCTCGAGACAGGAGAATTCATCAAGGTGGGTTCGTCGAAGGTGCAGAAGACAAACGTGAGGATCGTTGCGGCAACGAACGTAAACCTCGTGCAGGCTGTGGCAGAAGGGAAGTTCCGCGAAGACCTGTTCTATCGTCTGAGCACAATACCCATCAAGGTGCCGCCTTTGCGCGAACGTGCAGACGACATAGTATTGTTGTTCCGCAAGTTTGCCGCCGACTGTGCAGACAAGTATCGTATGCCGCCGATCCGTTTGAACGACGAGGCAAAGAGGTTGCTCACCTCCTACCGTTGGCCCGGCAACGTGCGCGAGCTGAAGAACATCACGGAACGTATCTCTATAATCGAAAGCGACAGGGATATCACGGCAGAGAGACTGAAGCAGTATCTCCCCGACGTGGACGTGGAGAAATTTCCCGTTCTTGTCAAACATGAGGAAAACGACCGTAAGTTTTTTGGCAGCGAGCGCGAGATACTCTATCAGGTGCTCTTCGATATGAAGAAAGACGTGAACGATTTGAAGAAGTTGGTGCACGACATCATGGGCGGGAACGTCACCATTGCGAGCGATGCCAATTACACTCATCCCATCCAACAGGTACAGTCCTCGCCCATCCAGGAAGCGGAAGCAGTGGAAGAGACAGAGGCTCTCTCATTGGAAGAAGTCGAGAAGGAAATGATCCGTAAGGCATTGGAGCGGCACAACGGACGACGGAAAAGTGCGGCTTCCGACTTGAAGATATCGGAACGCACGCTTTACAGAAAGATCAAGGAATATAATCTGGAATAGGGATATGTTGAAGAAGCACGTAATATGTCTGTGCCTGATGATGAGTGCGGTGCTTGCCGCCTGCTCCATTTCCTATAAGTTCAACGGCGCTTCGATTGACTATACCAAAATAAAGACGATTTCCATCAAGGACTTCCCCAACCAGGCACCGCTGGTCTACCCTCCGCTGTCGCAGGAATTCACCGAGGCGTTGAAAGACATCTATGTCCGTCAGACACGCCTTCAGATGGTAAGCGACAATGGCGACTTGGATCTGGAGGGCGAGATTACGGGCTACGAGCTGACACCTATGGCTGTCAAGGAGGATGCCTGGTCGTCGCAGACGAAGCTGACAATATCCATTCGTGTCCGCTATACCAACCGAGCAAATCCGGACGAAGACTTCGAGCAGAGTTTCTCGGCTTATCGCGAGTTTGATGCCACCCGGATGCTACAGGATGTGCAGGAAGAACTGTGTACCGAGATTATCGAGGAGCTGACAGATCAGATTTACAACGCCACCGTAGCCAACTGGTAACCCCTCCCTCACATGAAAGCCGAAGACTTGTATACGCTCATGGACGACCCCTCACTGCTGAACGCAGAGACGCTCGCTCCGCTGCGGGAGATTGTGGATGAATATCCCTATTTCCATGTCGCGAGGATGCTTTATTTGAAGAACCTGGAGGCGACCGGCGATGCGCAGTTTGCCGAAGAACTAAGGAAGACGGCGGTCTACGTCCCCGACAGAAAGAAACTGTTTGCACTGATTGAAGGAGAACGCTATGGCATAACGTTCCCATTGGTGGCAGGCGCAGAAGGCGATTCGGCAGATGGTTCTTTCTCGCTGATAGATGCGTTCCTGGCAGACAGAGAGGGCAAAGAGGGCACGCCGTCTGATGACGGAAGCGGGCAGCTTCGGCCGTCCGTGTCGAGCGACTACATCTATTGGTCGTTATCTGAAGAGGACGGACCGAAAGAGCAGGAAAAGCCTTCGCCAAGACTTCGGCATCAAGACCTGATTGACGAATTTATAAAGAACGACGAGGCGCGGGCATCGGAACGCAGACTGCCCGCAGCAGTGCCTCCGCAGGAAGAGCCTCCTCTCCCACCGCCTTCGGAAGAGACGGATAACGAACCATCGGACGACGGCTCGTATTTCACCGAGACGCTGGCGCATATCTATATAAAGAAAAAACGGTACGAGAAGGCACTGGTTATTATCAAAAACCTATATTTGAATTATCCAAAAAAAAACGCTTACTTTGCGGACCAAATTAGATTTTTGGAAAAGCTGATTACTAACACTAAAAAATAAGACAAAGATGTACGTATTTATTTCTATTCTGATTCTGATCGCTTCGATACTTTTGATCTTGATCGTGTTGATCCAGAATTCAAAGGGAGGAGGTTTGGCTTCAGGGTTCTCTTCTTCCAACCAGATCATGGGTGTACGTAAGACGACGGACTTCCTTGAGAAAGCAACTTGGGGATTGGCAGGTTTCGTTATCGTATGCAGCATCGTTATCACCGCTTTCATCCCGAGAGCAACAACGACTGTGGAATCTGAAATCAAGCAGCAGGTGAACGAGGCTGTGACAATCGACCCGAACACGATTGCTCCTAACTTCGGTACTGCTCAGCCGTCTAACGACCAACCGGCAGAGGACACAGAAAAAGCAGAATAATAAAGAGAAATAGAGATTTATCGGAGCACCACCGACACCCATGCCTGTGGTGCTTCGTCATTTGTATATGGATACACTTCATTTCGACGGACTGATCATTGGGATTGCTACATTCCTTATCATCGGAATCTTCCATCCGGTGGTTGTCAAGGCTGAGTATTATTGGGGCACGAGGTGCTGGTGGGTGTTCCTGCTGCTGGGGATGGCCGGAGCGGTGGCGTCGGTGCTTATCGAGAGCGTTTTCTTGTCGGCAATCTGCGGGGTGTTTGCCTTCTCGTCGTTTTGGACGGTGAAAGAAGTGTTCGAG
>CAVIFD010000266.1:0-3225 GCA_963641545.1 bacterium
GAGATGATGCGCCCAAACTCAGCATCACGGTGAAGGCACCCGCCGGAGAAGGTGTCGTAGTGAGAAGTGCAACACGTGCAGATAGTGAGATCCAGGATGCCACGGAGAAAGCCATTAAGACTGTCAAGGTGTATCTGTTCAAGAAGGATGACTCCGGTTCTGAGGAAACGAACTACAAGTTTCATAGTACGATGTCGTTCGCTGCGACAGCAAACGAAGAAAAGGGCCTTGTTGAATATACGGACAACAGTGATGGAACGTACACCTGCACGAAGGCTATCCCGAGCGATTTGATGGGTGCAAACATAAAGGTTGCCATCGTTGCCAACGACGAGGCGGCAGGAGTGGATACGACGGTTAACTCTACAACGCTGTATGCTTTCAGGACGGGTGCTTTGGCAAGCGTTACGAGTGGGGTGACGGTTGCGGACGGTATGTATTTCACTGCCGATACGTTGGTGGGAGGTACGCAGACCGGCTCGCCGGATATGAAAGGCGAGGGTGCTACCGGCTTCCCGATGGCGTGTATACCGACAGGCAGTTATGATCTGACGGCTATGGGTGTGTCGATAACAGCCGAGCTTACTCGTAACGTTGCCCGCATAGATATCTGCAACTATGCTACGGACCTTACCATTACGGGCGTTGAGCTTACGCAGGTAAACGAGAAGAGCTATCTGTTCTGTGGAAGTAGCAACTCATTGAACGTGCCGACGGGTCTTTCGAAGATAACAATCAAGCCTATGAAGGAGTATGCAGACTCTTTGGCAAGGGATCAGAATCTTCCGTATAATGCGGCGAAAGATGAAGAAACGGGCGACGATAGAGAGACCTTGATAAAGGCGTTGAACACCCACCGTGCTTTCTATCTCTACGAGCAGGCTGCGGGTACAGGCACGACCGATTGTCCTAAAGTAACGATAAAATACTCTGTAAAGAGCGACTCGGAAGAGACAGCACATACCGGTTCTGTTGACGTTTGCTTCAAAACGACAACGAGCGGGACTACAAACTACGTAGAAGTAAAGAGAAACTACATCTACACCATCGTGCTTGGTGATGGCGGCGCTGTGAGCCAGGGTTCGGTTAAGGCTACGTTTGTTGTCAAGGATTGGCTCGAAGGAGAGACTGTTGACGAAGAGCTTACGCCGGATAATGACGTGGTTACAGATTGAGTTTATTGAAAGGGAAATATTAAAACAGAGTAATATGAAAGCAAGAAATATATTCGGAGCGTTGGCAGTGGCGTCATTGCTGTTGCTTGGTGCTTGCTCGGAAGAGACTGCCGTGGACATAAACTCCGCCATAACGGAAGGCGCAGAAGGCGTTGTTCGTTTCTCGATAAACGCCTCGGGCACATCGACGCGTGCCGAAGAGTACACGACGTTGCCTAACTATGCCACAGACGACGAGAAGGCAGTCAAGACTGTCTACGCCGTTGCGTTCAAGGATGCGAATGCCACGAGCAGCAGCAAACCCGACGACGGTGCGACAGCCGGAGAAGATGCCGGCGATACTTTTGTTAAATGGGTGAATGTTGAGCTGACTGACGATCTCACGAGTGAGCAGTCTTTCAATCTCGGTACGGGCTATTATCAGATTTGCTTCGTGGTAAACCCGAGCGATGCTTTGGTTGCGAAGATCAAGGCGTTGACAACGACAAGTACTGTGTCTGCCTTCAAGGCGTTGACGGAAGAGCGCGACCCTGCGAATAAGGATAAGGGTATGCTTATGACCAGCGAATTTTACGCTGCTGCGGTAAAGGCAGGAAAAGAGGTTAGCTTGAACACTGTGTATCTGACCCGCGTAATGGCACGTATCGATATCATCAATCAGGCAGACGGTATCACCATCACGAAAGCCACGCTCAACAACCGTGCGAAGACAACGGTCTTGATTAGCGACAGCACAACAACAACAGCCGCGTCGAGCTATGAGGACAAGGAGTACACATTTAACAGTGGAAACGGTCTTGTCGGCAATTCCTTGGGGATAACTACGGCAAATGCGGATACAGCTGATATCTATACTTACGAACAGTATCAATCAGAAAGCAACGTTGTTTCGATGGCCCTCGAGTACACGATTGACGGTGTTGCGGGCAAGACCTACAAACACAACGTAGCGTTTACGACTACTACCGGTGCAGATGCTGCGGCTACGACGACGCAGATCCCGATGAAGCGCAATCGTCTGTATAAGGTCTACATCGGCAACAAGCAGGGTAAGCTGATCTTCACGATCTCAGCTGTAGATTGGACAAAGGGTACCGAGTTCGCTGTGTCGGTGGAAGAATTGGCAACAGGTCTCACTGACTAAAAGACACTCCCGCGGGCAGGGCTTTGCCTCCTCTCTTTCATGCTTCTTTGTCATCGTATGGCGTGAATGAAGGGGGCAAAGCCGCTGCGGCGGGGAATCACCAAGCGAAGGCTGAGGGCACACGCCCCCGGCCTTCGCTCGTCTTATACCCCTACGCCCAATGTCATTCCGTATTTATAAAAAGATACCATACCTTTGTGGGCGAACACTAAACAAAAGAACGGGAGGAACCGATCATGCTATACCCGATAGGAATACAGAGTTTTTCAGAAATCCGCGAGGGCGGATATGTATATGTCGACAAGACTGCGCAAGTCTACCGCCTTGCTTCGACGGGTAAATACTATTTTCTCAGCCGCCCGCGAAGGTTCGGAAAGAGTCTCCTTATCTCCACGATGGACGCGTACTTCAGCGGCAAGAAGGAACTCTTCAAAGGGCTTGCGATGGAAAAGCTCGAAAAGGAATGGAACACATACCCCGTGCTCCATCTCGACCTGAACGGGAGCAAGTATACTTCCGTTACTGACCTGAGGGACAGAATCGAGCTTCATTTGGGGAAATGGGAAACCAAATACGGGAAAGTCGGAAATTTTGAAGACCCTGCCGCGCGGTTTGATGCCGTGATAGACGCAGCCTGCGAGAAGACGGGGGAGAAGGTGGTCTTTCTTGTCGACGAATACGAGAAGCCGGTTGTCGACAATATCGACAATGAGGAACTGGCAAAGCAGATGCGCCGCGAGTTGCAAGGGCTTTACAGCGTGATAAAAGGGAAAGACGAAAATATTCGCTTCGTATTCCTCACCGGTGTGACGAAGCTCGGGAAGATGAGCATCTTCAGCGGACTGAACAACCTGAAAGATATCTCGATGAATGATGAATACTTTGACATCTGCGGAATAACCGAGA
>CAVIFD010000267.1:0-3218 GCA_963641545.1 bacterium
AGGGCAACTAAGGCAAGGCAGCGAAGGGGCGTTCACCACTCTGTATAAGAAATACTGGAGGCAGGTGTACAACTTCTGTCGGCTTTACATGACCACGAGGGAGTCTGCCGAGGGCGTTGTGCAGGAGGTGTTCATCAAGGTGTGGGAGTCGCGCGAGTTCATACGGCAGAGCGACAACTTCAAGGGTCTGCTGTTCGTCATCACCCGCAACCTTATCTTCAACCGGCATCGCAAGACCCTGAACGAGGACTTCTACAAAATGACCGTCATCGCAGCCATGGAGAGCTCGTATGACATAGAGGAAGAAATCGAGGCGCGCAGCCTTGGCGAGTATATAGACACGCTTATCGACGAGCTGCCGCCGCGCCGCCGCGAGATTTTCAACCTCAGCCGCAAGCAGCACCTCTCGTATAAGGAGATTGCCGAGCGGCTGAACATATCGGAAAAGACCGTGGAGAACCAGATTGCCGAAGCCTTGAAGCACCTGAGAAAAAATATCACCCTGCTCGTGCTGTTTCTGTAAGAGTTTTTTGTCGGAATAAATTTTTTTGCCCTTCGGATAGGGGGAACCTATGCGGTCGGGTGTATTTATATGCGATGCGGATAAAGAAGATGAATCGAGACGATAGGAAATATATGCTGAAGAAGTTGATGCACGACGCATTGACCGACGCAGAACGCTCTGCCTTGAATGAGACGGAGGCAGTGGAGACGCGTATGCGCAGCCAGTGGGAGACGGCTCCCGACGCTGCGGATGCAGACCGTGTGGACGGCGCAGGGATATGGCAGCGCGTCTTGAGACGGATAGAGCGTGGCAGCGGGAATGGCGTGTATTTCTATAAGGTGTACAGTGCCGTTGCGTCGCTGTTGCTGCTTCTGTCTCTTGGCGGTGCGGCGTTCATGGCATTGGACAGAAAGCAGGACGTGCCGATGTATGTTGTCAGCTCCGGGATACAGAACATGGAGCCGGTGACGCTTCCCGACGGGACGGAGGTGCAGCTTGGTCCGGGCAGCCGCCTGACCTACCCCGCGCAGTTCAAGGGTAGGACGCGTGATGTGCAGCTCGACGGGCAGGCGTTCTTCGATGTGCAGCGAGACCCGCGCAAGCCTTTCGTTGTCCATGCCTCGGATATGGACATACAAGCCCTCGGGACAGCTTTCGAAGTGTTCGACTACGAGATAGAGAATAAGTTGGAGACCATTCTCCTCAGCGGAAAGGTGAAGGTCGGCATCGGAAATGGTGACAGGGGTAAGAAGAAAGAATGTATCCTTCAGCCCAACCAACGGCTGCAATACGACAGGCAGACCAATACGGTGTCTGTGCAGACATTGGATGCCGACAAATACACGGCGTGGAGAAAGCAGGGCATCCTCAGCTTCGAAAACGAGAAGCTGTCCATGATAATCCCGCGCCTGGAGCAGTGGTATGGGCGGAAGGCGATATGTCCGTACGACCTGGCAGAGAAATACCGCTTCACGTTCAAGGTGCGTGACGAGTCGCTGGAGAGAATACTATATATGATGGAGAAATCGTCGCCGCTGACGTATAAAGAAATAGAAGGAGGAAACTATAAGATCTTGCATAAATAAAACAATCATTCAAAAACACTGATACCATGGACGGATAGAAAGAGGAGTAAAAAGTTGGAAGATGCCGATAGACACCTTCCAATCGGTTAGTTTTCGAAGGAATGTAAGCCATGAAGGGTTCCAATCTTAAAGGCAGGCATTCAAGTATTCATCAAAAACACAACAAATTTATGGAAAAGGAAAATGACAGGGGTAACAGTATCCCGTTATTAAAAAAAACAATGCGAGTTATGAAGCTCACCGCGTTATTTTCGTTGGCTGTTGCGTGCTGTATCTCCGCTTCGACGTATGCGCAGGAGTACAAGGTTACGGTCAACAAGAAAAACAGTAGTATTATTGAAGTTCTGCGTGAGATTGAGCAGAACAGCGAGTTTACCTTCTTCTTCAACGACAACCGTGTGGACGTAAACAAGAAGGTAAGTGTGAAAGCCAAAGACGCTACGTTGGAAGAGGTCTTGGCTCAGGTATTCGACGGCACGGGTTATAAGTATCAGATCATCGACCGTCAGGTGTTGATTAAGGCATCCGAAGGTGCCGGTGCAAGGATGGCAGCCTCGCAGCAGGATCGGAAGACCGTCAGCGGCGTTGTCAAAGACGAGCTCGGACCTGTCGCCGGTGCTAACGTCGTTGAGAAAGGCACAACGAACGGAACAATCACCGATGCCGACGGAAACTTTACATTGGACGTATCGCCTAACGCCGTGCTGATTGTTTCGTATATCGGCTACAAGGATCAGGAGATCGCCGTAAGCGGTAAAGCCAACTTCCAAATTGCCCTCTCCGAAGATTCCCAAGCCCTCGACGAAGTGGTGGTTGTCGGGTATGGCGTTCAGAAACGTGCATCCGTGACAGGGTCTGTTGCTTCGCTCCAGGCAGGAGATATCACTACGGTGAAGACTCCGAATGTCAGCAACGCATTGGCAGGTAAGCTTCCCGGACTTCGTGCCGTACAGCGTAGCGGTGCTCCCGGTGATGATGAGGCAAGTGTGGATATTCGTGGTTTTGGTAACGCTCTTGTTATTGTGGATGGTGTGGAACGCGACTTCAAACAAATTGATGCCAACGATATCGAGTCGATAAGTATCTTGAAGGATGCTTCCGCAGCCGTTTATGGTTTCAAAGGCGCGAACGGCGTTATCCTCGTTACGACTAAGAAAGGAGAAATCGGCAAACCGAAAATCAGCTACAACGGATATGTCGGAGTGCAGAACGTTACTCGTTATCCGGAGTTTTACGACGGGTACGAGTATGCAACCTTATACAATGAAGCCCAGCAGAACATCGGTGTTGCGGCACCTTATTCGGCAGAAGACCTGGAAAATTTCAAGCAAGGAATCGGAACAACCGATTGGTATAATGAAGTTATCCGTAAAGCAGCACCTACAACGTACCATAATCTGAGTGTGTCGGGAGGTGCGGAAAAAGTAAAGTATTACTTCTCTTTGGGTTTTACAGACCAGGAAGGTATTTACCGTTCGAAAGCCTTTAACTACAAAAAGTATAACGTTCGTTCCAACGTCAGCGCGGAAATCGTTAAAGGTTTCACCGTTGATTTGCAACTGAGCGGTCGTTTGGATACGCGAATGAAACCTTATGAAGCCGAACCGCTAAGCCGTTCAATACAGATG
>CAVIFD010000268.1:0-1712 GCA_963641545.1 bacterium
GTGTACATCATGTGTTGTGGCCCATACCGGAAAATGCAATCAAAACAAATACCGGTGGGGTTATCAATCAGAACATAGGGTATCCCGGGGCTGAAAACAATATCACGCCTTTGACCGTCGGAGAAGAAGCTCCGTCGGCATAGTATGTTGGCGATAAACCGTCGGGCACTTCCGAGGATGACGTACCCGAAGTAATGTAGTGCTCCGGCGAAGCACGCCTCGGTGCCGAGGCTAAGCACCGCTCGGTGCTTCGATGAAGCACAAGCCCCGGCTCCCTCCCGCAGGAAGTCGGGGCT
Organism: bacterium; assembly: GCA_963641545.1. GTDB lineage: Bacteria > Bacteroidota > Bacteroidia > Bacteroidales > Tannerellaceae > Parabacteroides. The sequence continues at coordinate 297 of CAVIFD010000268.1, forward strand.
TGGTGTAAAACACTACCTTTGCGCGGAAAACACGGAGGCTAAGCTGAGTATAATGACACCGGAAGAGAAAGCAAGAGTAAGGATAGACATGTGGTTTAACGACGCAGGATGGAAGGTGGTCGACCGCGAGGAGTACGAACCCACCATCACTGCCGCAGCCATTCGCGAGGGTTTGCTCGAGGGCAACCTCGAGGCAGACTATTTTCTGTTTGTCAACGGAAAAGCCGTGGGTGTGCTCGAAGCCAAGCGTGAGGAGGTGGACATCTCTTCCGACGCGGTCAGTGGGCAAACCATCACCTACGCCAAGAGTGTGCCGGACCATTACCCTGCGTGGCAAAAGCCGCTGCCGTTCCTTTACAAGTCCAACGGCAAGGAGATAGAGTTTCTTGACTACAGAGACGGCAAGTCCGACACATGGGAAGCCGTCAGCCGCATCCACACACCAAGGGAGATGGCACGGATGCTGGGGATGGAAGACCCGTTCGCCGGACTGCCTGCCCTGCGCCGGAAAGGGCTGCGCGACTGCCAATATGAGGCGGTAACGGAGCTGGAGAAGAGCTTCCGCACAGGGCAAAGCCGCGCCTTGATGGTGCTTGCCACGGGTGCGGGCAAGACCTACACGGCATGCCTCACAGCCTACCGCATGCTCAGCTACACACCCATGCGCCGCGTTCTTTTCCTTGTCGACCGCAACAATCTGGGGCGGCAGGCAGAAACCGAGTTCGGCACTTTCCGCCTCACCGAGACGGGCGATGCCTTCAACGCCATATATGCCGTCAACAGACTGAAGTCTGCCGCAGTGCCGACAGATAGCAACGTGGTCGTCTGCACCATACAGAGGCTGTTTGCCCTATTGAAAGGCGAAGACATTACGGATACGGACGACGACGATGAAGACACCGCGGACAGCGAGGTTGCGTTGCCCGACAATCCCAATCTGCCCCACGACTTCTTCGACCTTATCATCATCGACGAATGTCACCGCAGCATATACGGCAACTGGCGCAAGGTGCTCGAATATTTCGACACGGCACGGCTCGTAGGCTTGACAGCCACGCCCATTCCCGAGACGATGGCGTTTTTCAACAACAACCGCGTGGTGAACTACACCCTCGAGCAGTCCATCATCGACGGCGTGAACGTGGATAGCCGCATCTACCGCATCAAGACTCGGGAGACGGAGGAGGGCGGTGCCATCCGTGAGGGGCAGCGCACCAGGGTGGAGACCCGATATACAGGCGAGGTACAGACCGTCAGCACGAAGGAGACGAAGCAATACACCCGCGAGGAGCTGAACCGCAGCATCATCAACCCTGCCCAAATCAAGCTCATCCTCTCCACCTACCGAGATGCCGTATATACGGAGATGTTTTGCGACCCGCAGCGCGACCCCAATTTCGAGTATCTGCCCAAGAC
>CAVIFD010000268.1:1722-3208 GCA_963641545.1 bacterium
GCCACTAACATCGTGAACATTGCCCGCGAGGTGTTTGGCGAGGTGTGCCCCCATGCCGACATGAGGCGTTATGTGCAGAAGATAACCTATTCGGCAGGCGACAGCAACGAGCTGATACGCCGCTTTCGCAACGACAAGGATTTTCGTATTGCCGTCACCTGTACGCTTGTGGCGACGGGCACCGACGTGAAGCCGCTGGAGGTGGTGATGTTTATGCGCGACGTGGCTTCTGCACCCCTCTACACGCAGATGAAAGGACGCGGCGTGCGCACCATCGGCGACGAGCAGCTGCGCAACGTCACCCCTAATGCCCTCAGCAAAGACTGCTTCTTCCTGGTGGATGCCGTGGGTGTGACCGAGCACGACCATGTCATCCCGGGGCAGTACGAAGGTCCGGTGGAAACCATCACCCTCAAGACACTGCTGGAGCGTATCACTCTTGGCAACCTGCCCGACCATTACCTGCGCCGGCTTGCCGCGACCCTCTCGCGGCTCCACAACAAGGCAGACCGTGCGCAGCGGGAAGAGTTCGTCCGCCGTGCGCACGACGACATGCAGGAGATAGCACGGCGCATATACACAGCCCTCGACCCCGAGCATGAGCCGCAGTTGCCTCCTTTCACCGATGTCAACGCCCCCAACAACGAGCGCAAAGGCTTGGTCGCGCCCATTGCCAACCATGCCGACGCACGCAAATACATCCTCATATTGGCGGCAGGATTTGTACGTACGCTCATACCCGGTGAGGACACGCTTATCTCCAAGGGCTTCTCCGTGGAAGAGGCACAGAGCACCACGGAAGCCTTCGAGCAGTATTGCCGCGACCATTGCGACGACATCGAGGCTCTGCGTATCCTATACAACGGTGAAGGCACGCCCATCACCTACCCGATGCTGAAAGACCTGGAGAACAAGCTGAAGACGGAAAACAACCGTTTCGCGCCCAAGCTGCTGTGGAACTCGTATGCCATCGTCTATGGCGACCGTGTGCGTCGCACCACGAAGAAAGAAGAAACGGAAGCACTGACCAATATCATACAGCTCGTACGCTTTGCCTACCGGCAGACCGAGCGTCTGGAGTGTGCCTGCCCAACGGCGCGAAGCATGTTCAACCTTTGGTACGGACAGAAACAAATGAACATCACGCCTCGGCAGAAGGAGCTGATCAGTAAGATTGTGGAATACATCGCTGCCAACGGTGCCTGCAGTGTGCGCGAGATAAAGCAGACCGACAGGACGCATGCCTCCCGTCTGATTGACGCCTTCGGCAGCATGCATCGGGCTGACGAGGCTCTCAACTCCGTATACAACTTCGTCGTGCTGAGAAAAACAGCGTAGAGTATATATGAGAAGAAAACGAATATGGACACAAAAGCATTAATAGACAGACAGGAAAGGCAGTTTGCCGAGGTGGTGGACATCATTGCCCTGCACCGAAGCCATGCGTCACGAGTGGTCAATGAAGACACTTTGCTTACGGCGTGGC
>CAVIFD010000269.1:0-3193 GCA_963641545.1 bacterium
TCGTTGAACTACTTCAACGGTCTCTCTGAATTTCAGTGATAGCAGTGAACTACTTCAACGGTATTTCTGAATCTGCGAAAACGCTGAAACAAGGAATGTTTGGGGAGGATTTTACATTGGGATAAAATATTTGAGATTTGTTTGTTTGGTTCGAAGGCTTGGCATACCTTTGGCGCAGAAAAGAAGAGTTAGCCGCACCTGTTCGATTGGTAAACTCATCAGTTTTTTATAATTCCGAGACAATGCTCTTGCCGCCAATGGCGGGCCGCGCCCCGAAAGGGAATGCAGCGATGCACGGCGGATTACAAAGGTGGCAAAGCGCTCAAATCCTGTCGTAAGGAGTTTGTTCATATCCACGGGTGCGGCTTTTTTTTGACATAGAGGGGAGATCTCCTGAGGGGGTTTCCCTTTCTTCGTACATTTACCGCCGCAGGGAAAAAAGGAAATCAGTAAATAAAAGAATAAGTATGATGTTATTGTCGAAACAATCGTGTGTGGCGGCAACGCAGGGAGTCGCTGTAGTGTGTTTTTTGTTGCTTGCCTCTTGTGCGCAAAAGGAAGCAGTGGAGCCGAATGTTGTTCCTCTTCCGGCGCAACTCACCGTGTATGATGGTTTTCTTAAGGTGGACAGTGCGGCTGTCTTCTCTGCGGACAAGCCCTCGAGTGTCCGTTTCCGTGTTGATCCGTCGATAGGCGGAAATCCCGAAGGATACAGCCTCACCGTATCAGGTGATGGCGTTGATCTGAGGGCATCCACCGAAGCCGGACTCTTCTACGGAGAGCAAACGCTCCGTCAGCTCTTTACCCCGCAGGGTGTTCCTTACGTCACGATACAGGACGAGCCGCGCCTGAAGTATCGCGGGCTGCACCTCGACGTGTCGCGCCATTTCTTTTCGAAAGAGGAAGTGAAGAAGCTGCTCGACGTGATGTCGTTCTACAAGCTCAACAACTTGCACATGCACCTTACGGATGCCGGCGGGTGGCGCATACAGATAGACAAGTATCCGAAGCTGACCACGGAGGCAGCCTACCGCACGGAGTCGGACTGGCGTAAATGGTGGGCAGGGAAAGACCACCGTTATCTCCCCGAAGGGACGCCGGGAGCTTATGGCGGCTACTACACCAAGGATGATGTGCGCGAGATAGTGGCTTACGCCGCTGAGAGACATATAAACGTGGTGCCTGAGATCGAGTTCCCGGGTCACTCTAACGAGGTGTTGTATGCCTATCCGGAGCTTAGCTGCACCGGTCAGCCCTACAAGCACGGCGACTTCTGCATCGGCAATCCGAAGACGATAGCCTTTATGGAAGATGTGTTGGACGAGGTGGTAGAGCTTTTCCCCTCGGAATATATCCATGTTGGTGGCGACGAAGCCGGCAAACACTCGTGGAAGACCTGCCCCAAATGCAGGGCTCTGATGAAGAAGAAAGGCATGGAGAGCGTGGACGAGCTGCAGAGCTATATGATACACAAGGCGGAGGAGCATCTTATCGCCAAGGGACGTAAGCTGATCGGTTGGGACGAGATACTTGAAGGCGGACTTGCTCCCGAGGCAACGGTCATGTCGTGGCGCGGAGAGAACGGCGGCATCAAGGCTGCCCGCATGGGGCATGATGTCGTGATGACACCCTCGGCATATATGTATTTCGACTTTTATCAAGCCGACCCCAAGACGCAGCCTTACGCCATTGGCGGCTACACGCCGATAAAACGTGTGTACAGCTACAATCCCGTTCCCGTCGATTCGCTGACCGCAGAAGAAGGGCGGCATATCATAGGAGTGCAGGCAAACACGTGGACGGAGTTTATTGCCGACGAGAAATATCTTGAGTATATGATGTTTCCCCGTGCATTGGCGGTTGCCGAGATAGGGTGGACGCCGCAGGAAAGACGCGACTGGAAGAGCTTCAAGCCGCGCATGAATGCACATATCCCCGTGTTGCAACGGATGGGCATCAATGCCTTTACACTCTCCGACGAGCTTGATGTGAGCCTGGAGGTCGACACCGTGGGGAAAGAGATCAGAGCTTATATCGATGCCGAGAAATACCCCGCAGAGATACGCTACACGACAGACGGCAGTGCCCCGACCACTTCGTCTGCCCTCTACAAAGGCGCAATCACAGTGAAGGACTCTGCTCATATCGTTGCTGCCATCTTCCGAGGCGGCGAACCACAGGGCACTCCGACGGAGAAGAACGCGGACTATCACCGCGCCATCAACAAGCCCGTACACTACAACAGCAAGCTGTATGCCGGCTATATGGCAGGAGGGATGAATGCGCTTGTCGACGGCTACCGTGGCGGGCTTACCTATCTCGACGGTCTGTGGCAGGGATACACCAACGACCTCGACTGCGTGATAGACATGGAGGAGACGACAGACATACACAAGGTGTCTGCCCGCTTCATGCAGCTTATAGGTCCGGGCGTTTATCAGCCGGCAACGGTCGAGCTGCTGACATCAGAGAACGGGACGGACTTCACCTCGTGCGGCGTGATCCCGACAACCATCTCCAACAAAGACACTGACCTTTCGTTTCAGGAATACACGTTCCGTGGCGAGTGGAAAGCCCGGTATGTCCGCCTGAAGGCAGCCGAAGTGAACAACGGGTTCATCTTCGTGGACGAGATAGTGGTATGGTAAGATATTTTCGATTAAACAATGCGATAATGAAGAAGAAGATAATAATAGGTCTCATGCTATGCAGCGGCCTGATGACGGCGGCGCAACAGCCGGTGGATTATGTAAATCCTTTTATCGGAACCAGCAACTTCGGGACAACCAATCCCGGAGCCGTGTGCCCACAGGGGATGATGAGTGTCACTCCGTTCAATGTCATGGGGTCGGAGAGTAACAAGTATGATAAGGACAGCCGGTGGTGGTCCACTCCGTACACCTCCGACAACAGCTACATGACGGGTTTCTCGCATGTCAATCTGAGCGGAGTGGGTTGCCCCGAGCTGGGAAGCCTTCTGCTGATGCCGACGGTGGGCGAGCTGAAGGTGGACTACCACGAGTATGGCAGTGCATATCGCGACGAGGAGGCACATCCCGGGTATTACAGCAACGTGCTCACGAAATATAATATACGTGCGGAGGCGACAGCCACGATGCGTACGGGTCTCAGCCGCTTCACCTTCCCGAAAGGGCAGGGGAACATACTGCTCAACCTTGGCGAGGGACTGACC
>CAVIFD010000270.1:0-3153 GCA_963641545.1 bacterium
CCCCTGTCGTCCGTGCTCCGTATTCGGACAGAAATCCTGCTACAGGGGCGATTGGGCATGTATGACAGGGATTACGCCCGAAAAGATTGTGGAAAAGATAAACGAGGTGTTACACGAGTGATATGGAAATACATGTCGACAGCCAATATGCATCCCTGCGAGACTCTCTGAAAGACCTCCCCCGGAGGTTTGCGGAAGGGGAGGGCGTCGTCTTGCACGAAGGCAGGAACTCGGTGAGGGCTTTCGATATCGCCGGGCTTCGTTTGGTGGTGAAACGGTATAAGCCGGTTTGCTTCCTCCGGCAGATAGCCTATACCTTTTTCTGCAGAACAAAAGCGGAGAAGGCTTTCTTGTTTGCGGAAATCTTGCGTGAGAGAGGCTTTGATACACCGCGCGAGGTGGCATATATCAAGCAACGCAGGTTCGGATTGTTTCATGTAGGCTATTTCGTCTCCCTGCCCTGCGACTACCCTACGGCGTATTCTGCCTTGGTCCCCGTTTCGGAATACAACAGGGAACTGGCGTCGGATATGGCAGCCCTCTTCGTGCAGATGCATCTCAAAGGCATTGCGCATGGAGACATGAATCTGGGGAATTTTCTTTTCCACAAAAAGGATGACGGTCATTATGTATTCTCGATTATCGACACCAACCGATCGCGCTTCCTCAACAGGCCGCTCAACCGCAAGGAGTCGTTGCAAAACCTGCGAACAGTGACCTTTAGGCGCGATTTGTATGAATATATAGTCTGTTCATACGCCGCAATCCGAGGGTGGGACATTCAGCAGACAGATCAGGAGGCATCACGCCTTCTGACGCGTTTCGAACGATGGAAAACGAATAAAAGGAAATGGAAAGAGATTGCACGGAAAATACTATACCGAGGGTAATACATTATTGCTGGCTGAGCAAATCCCCTTATCCCGACAAAATCAAGCGTTGCATGGACTCCTGGCGACGTGTTATGCCGGAGTATGAGATACGTTTGTGGGATACCGACAGCTTTGATGTCTCGTCAGTGCCCTACGTCAAGGAGGCTTTCGATGCGGGGAAATGGGCTTTCGCTGCCGACTACATCCGTATGTATGCCCTATATAAGGAAGGCGGCATCTATCTCGATTCGGACGTGAAGGTGCTGAAACCCTTCGATGCCTTCCTCGGATATCCGTTCTTCTCCTGTATGGAATATCACCCCACTCAGGTGGCACGCGACCATGCATCCTATCCCGTGGACAAAGCCGGAAACCGCATAACAGAAGGATATGTCTCCGGCATCCAGATACAGGCGGCAGTGATGGGCGCACAAGCCGGCAACCCATTCCTCAAAGATGTGTTGGACTGGTACGACGGGCAACATTTTCTGCGCCCCGACGGGACATTGGCCACCGATGTCCTGGCACCCCAGATATATGCACGGATAGCAGAAAACTATGGCTTCAGATATGTGGATGGCGATCAGTCGTTGGGAAAGGGGCTTCATATATTCCCCTCGGAGACGTTTGCCGGAAACAAGCACGAAGCAACCTCCGATTCATACGCCATCCATTTGTGTGCACACAGTTGGCACCTCTCCCCACTCGAAAAGCTTAAGAAATTAATCGGGCACAAAGCAACCCGCCCGAAGTAATGCCGGAAAGAGATCTTTTTTCCCTCTTCCCGTGTTATGATGTTATCCGACGGTATATCTTCATCAAATCTCCGGCAATGACCTCGCCTTTGAAACGCCCGGCATATTCCCTTCCGGCATCCCGCATGTGTTCGGCTTGTGCTGACGAGGTGAGAATTAGGTTTATTTTCTCGCTTAAGTCGTTTGCGTCTTTCGGGTTTACATAGACAGAGTCGGGGCCGCCCGCCTCTTCCAAACAGGAACCGGTGGCGGCTATGACGGGTGTACCCGAATTGAGTGCCTCCAGGATGGGGATGCCGAAGCCCTCGAAAAACGAAGGGTAGACAAACAACGAAGCCAAACGATAGAACGCAGGAAGGTCTTCGAAGGGGATATTGCTCAGGAGGGTGACCTGCCCCTCCATGTTGTTCTCTCGGACGTATTGCTCCACAACGTCGGCATAAGGCGTCCGCTTCCCAATGGCAACAAGAGGGATGTCTTTTCCCATTTGTTTGAGTGCTTTTACAATAAGCAGGAGGTTTTTCCTCGGCTCAATGCTTCCTACATTCAAGATGAAAACCTCCGGAAGGCGATACTTGTGTTTCACCTCATATAGCTTATCCTGCTTTACGGGTTGCGCGAAAGAATCGTTGCACCCTTGGTATACAACCTCTATCTTCTCTTCCGGTATGCCGTATAGGTGTATAATATCCTTTTTCGTCATCTCGCTTACCGCAACAACTTTGTCGGCAAGCAGGCAGGCTTTCTTGAATTTGAAGTTATAGATGGCTCTGTCGACGGGTTTATAGAATTGCGGGTGGCGGACGAATATCAAATCGTGGATGGTTACGACGGATGGTATACCGGCCTTTGCCAGCCCGAACGGGAGCTCGTTGCTTAGTCCGTGATACACGTCGGGTTTCTCTCTCTTCAGGTCGCGAACAATGCCGTAGGTGCGCCACCAATCCTTGCTTAAAGCACCCAACGGACTGCTTCCCGGGTAATGATATATCACATTTTCACGTTCCGGAACAAGTGCCCTCAGATGATCTTTCCCCTTGTCCGGAGAATACAGATGATAGCTGTCGTTGGGGAAACCATCAGCCAAAGCATTTACAACGAAACGGCTGTAGTTTCCCAATCCGGTACCATTATGTGTGATGCGCTTGGCGTCGAATGCAAGTTTCATTCCATGCATGGGGGGTTAGTTCTTCTTCAGCGTATATTCGGTGATGCCCAATGCCTGATACGACTGAAGCAGCGCTTCGTCGTTGTCGGAAATCATCAGCAGTTTGTCGTTCTCCTTCAAGATGGTGTTTCCTTTGGGAATGAAATAACGCCCGTCGCGCATAACCATCACCGCCAAAGTGTGGTCGGGCAGCATCAGTTCCATCAACTTGTTTCCGTGTTTGAGCACCTCCGGAGTGATGTCAATCTCGCTCATTGCACTCTTGATTCCCTCCGGCAGCTCAATGCCGAACACATCCTTACGCTCCGGCTCGTCAACCAGATTCAACCATTTGGCTGCCTGCGTCACCGTTGTTCCC
>CAVIFD010000271.1:0-3132 GCA_963641545.1 bacterium
CCGGTCCGCCAAGAGCCATGTAGCGTGAGCGCACAATGTCCATATTCTCCTTGAACGGGACGGTCTTGTCGGCATCTCCGCAGACGCTGATGATAGGGATGCCGGCTTTTGATAGCGGCTCAAGGTTGTCGATGGGGTTGCCACCAAACGTGTTCATCTCTTCGTCCGTAGTGTTCCATTCCCTCAGGAGATCCTGCCACAGCTCTGCGTTCTTCCTCCCGGGCCAGCTGAACACGTCGCAGACGGGGGCATCGAGATATATGCAGGCAATCTTGTCGGTGTTCTTCGCTGCCCAGTTAAGTGCATACAGTCCGCCGCGGCTGAACCCTTCGAGGGTCACCTTCGGCGAGAGACCGTAGTAGTCCTTCATATAATTATAAAACTCCGTGCCCAAGGCTACTGCCCGCGGATTGCCGTAGCAATGCGTCACGTCATAATATACCACATGAAACCCTTCGTTCAGCAAGGCTTTGTCCACGCTCGGGAATGCGTCGAAGAATGCCGGACGCCATATCCACGGGTTCCCTTCGGCTGCTTTCTTTGGGACAACAACCGTCGCGCTGCGTCCCTTGAAGCTGAAGTCGTAACGATCGCATCCGTTCCACTCGCTCTTGAGCCCGGGGAATGCCTGCATGCGGTGTGTTGTCTCGCGACCGGTGATGGCGCGGTATACTGTCTCGGCAATCTTATGTGCACCGACAGGGTCGGGGTGCACCTTGTCGGGGAAATGCTCTTCCATGCCGTCGGTTGCACTGTGGAGGTCGATGATCGGCAGGGCGTTTTGCTTTGCTGCACGACTGATGATGGGGATGACGCCATTCACGATGATACTGTCGTTGATGCTGTATTGCAACAGATAGGCTTTCGGGGGATAGCAGAGGTAGATCTTGGGCTTCGAGGGGATTGCCCGGAACGCGTCGATCATCTTCTGCAGGTCGCGGGGGAAGTCGGCTTTGTGTATCCAGTTGAACGACTTCGAGTCGTTTGTCCCCAGCTTGATGACGACGATGTCGGGGTTAAAGCTGAGAGCATCCTTAAACATCTGCTCCTTCATATAAGGATAGTCGCCCTTCATCAGCATGGTACGGCCGTTGAAGCCGAAGTTGCGCACGTCGTATCCTTTCCCGAGCATCTGCCCGAGCACGGACGGGTAACTGTCGCGGTCGCGGTTCGCAATCATGGCTCCGAACGTGATACTGTTTCCCACACATGCCACACGTATGGCTTCGGCGGCTTCCTGAGCCATGCCGCCAAGGGTTGCGACGAGAATAAATACGGTAAGATGGATCAGCTTTCTCATGGTAATATCTGCTTTTTTGTTGACGCGCAAAAGTAGGCAAAAATAGCTAACCGCAGGACACACGCCACGCACCCCCGAGGGCACACGGATGCTACACGATTGGAGGAAATGACTTACTTTTGCCCCGCAAATCATGAAAAACACATATAAGGAATGAACGCTTTAAGCAATGCGGGCAGAAAGATGACCCGTTACAGATGGACAATCTGTGCAATGTTGTTTCTCGCAACGACAGTAAACTATCTCGACCGCCAGGTGTTGTCGCTTACCTGGGACGAATTTATCAAACCCGAGTTTCATTGGAACGAATCCCACTACGGGACCGTCACATCCATCTTTTCCATCGTCTATGCCGTGTGCATGCTCTTCGCAGGACGTTTCATCGACTGGATGGGAACGAAGAAGGGATACCTCTGGGCTATCGGCGTGTGGTCGGCGGGTGCCTGTATGCATGCTTTCTGCGGGGTCGTGACGGAACACTTCGTGGGGATGAACAGTGCTGCCGAGCTTGTTGCCGCGACGGGCGACGTGGTTGTGGTGCTGGCAACGGTCAGCATGTATTGCTTCCTTGTTGCACGTTGCGTGCTGGCTATCGGCGAGTCGGGTAACTTCCCCGCAGCCATTAAGGTGACAGCCGAGTATTTTCCCAAGAAAGACCGTGCCTACGCAACCTCCATATTCAACTCCGGCGCATCCATCGGTGCACTCATCGCACCCCTCACCATCCCGCCGTTGGCAAAGCACCTCGGGTGGGAGATGGCTTTCATCGTCATTGGTGCAATAGGCTTCCTGTGGATGGGGCTGTGGGTGTTTATCTACTCCTCGCCCGAGAAGAGCCGATATGTGAATGCCGAGGAGCTTGCCTATATCGAGCAGGATGCCGCGGATGACGAGGCAGCCGCCGCAAAAGACGTTACGCAGGAGGAAGAGAAGAAGGTCAGCCTTTGGAAATGCTTCACCTTCCGGCAAACGTGGGCTTTCATCGTCGGCAAGTTTATGACCGACGGCGTATGGTGGTTCTTCCTCTTCTGGACGCCCTCGTACCTCAACACACAGTTCGGCATTAAGACCTCCGACCCTCTTGGCATGGCTCTTATCTTCACGCTCTATGCCGTCACGATGCTCTCCATCTACGGCGGCAAGCTGCCCACCATCTTCATCAACCGCACGGGCATGAACCCCTACGCGGCACGTATGAAGGCGATGCTGATATTTGCCTTCTTCCCTCTCGTGGTGCTCGCGGCACAGCCGCTCGGCACAATCTCGCCCTGGTTCCCCGTCATACTGATAGGTATCGGCTGCGCGGCGCATCAGTCGTGGTCTGCCAACATCTACTCCACGGTGGGCGACATGTTCCCTAAGTCGGCAATCGCGAGCGTCACCGGCATAGGCGGCATGGCAGGCGGCATAAGCTCGATGATACTTCAGAAGGTGGCAGGCGAGCTGTTTGTCTATGCCGACGAGACGCAGATGATGTTCATGGGCTTCGAGGGGAAACCCGCGGGCTACTTCATCATCTTCTGCGTATGCTCCGTGTCGTACCTCATCGGCTGGGTAATCATCAAGGCTTTGGTCCCGAAATATAAGGTTATCACGAGTTTCTAAGTCCGCGCAGCCATACGCAGCGCCGTTGAGCCCGCTCTTTTGTCCGATACAAGACTGTATGAAGCCGTCGAGTGCGCTCTTTTGCCAAATACAAGACTGCATGAAGCTGTTGAGCGCACTCTTTTGCCAAATACAAGACTGCATGGACCTGTTGAGCGCACTCTTTTGCCGTTACAAGACTGCATGAAGCTGTTGAGCGCGCTCTCTTGCCATTACAAGGACTGCAT
>CAVIFD010000272.1:0-3128 GCA_963641545.1 bacterium
AACGAATGCAATCAGTATGGCAATCCCCTTTCGGACATGTTTACGATAACGAACGTGAAGGAACTCACGCCGCAAGAGATTGCAGAGATAATAAACAAGGATGAAGACAGTGATGCAAGCCGTTAAGTACGGCATAGTGGGGGTGAGCAACACCTTGATAACAATGGCGGTCATCTGGGTGATGATGAAAGCCCTCGGATGCAGGGAAGGACTGTCGAATATCACCGGGTATGTGGCAGGGCTGGTGAACAGCTTCGTTTGGAACAAGCAGTGGACATTCAAGGGAAGCTCCACGGGATGGGCAAAAGGCGTGATGCGCTTCGGCATTGCCTTTGCAGTGTGCTACGCATTGCAATACACGCTCGTCCTCTTCCTCAACTCCCGTCTTACGATAGACCATTACTACAACCATCTTATAGGAATGGTGTTCTATACGGGGGTCAATTTCCTGATGAACAAGTTTTACACCTTTAAGGTCTGAAGAGATATGAAGAAGCTCGCAGTCATAGTGCCCTGTTACAACGAAGAGTTGGTCATCGGCGAAAGCTATCGCCGCACGAAAGCCGTTCTGCAATCCATGCCTATCGACACGGAAATCATTTACATCAACGACGGCAGCCGCGACAAGACGCGTGAACTCTTGGACGGCATTGCCGACGCCGACCCGCACGTGAAGGTCATTCATTTCTCACGCAACTTCGGGCATCAGCCGGCTGTTACGGCGGGAATCAATAACTGCGACGCGGATTTGGCAGTGATAATTGATGCCGACATGCAAGACCCTCCGGAGCTGATACCCGACATACTGGCTTTGCAAGAGAAGGAAGGTGCCAACGTGGTGTATTGCGTAAGGAAGTCGAGAGAGGGCGAAAGTCTCTTCAAGAAGATTACCTCAAAGGCGTTCTATCGCCTGCTCAACTATATGAGCGAACTGAGCTTCCCGTTAGACACGGGTGACTTCAGGATGATTGACCGGAAAATCATGGACCAGTTCGACCGCTTCCAGGAGAGGGGTAAATATATCCGCGGACTGATAAGCTGGCTCGGGTATAAGCAAGTGCCGTTCCAATACGAGAGGGAAGCGAGGATTGCCGGCGAGACGAAATATCCCTTCAGCAAGATGTGGAAGTTTGCCTCAACGGCAATGCTGTATTTCTCAAAGAAGCCCTTGCGCCTGGCAACGAGCCTTGGGTTCATTGCCGTTGTTGTAGGTATCGTTCTTGCGGCATGGTTCACGCTCGGGAAGATATACGGGTTCAGCAATGCCGAGAGCGGATGGACATCCATTATGACATCGGTCATCTTCTTTGGCGGCGTGCAGCTGCTCACGGTGGGTGTCTTGGGGCAATACATCGGGATTCTCTTCGACGAAGTGAAGGCCCGCCCCGAATATATCATCGACGAGAAGCGGAACTTTTAGATATCCCCAATCTTAAGAGGATTGTATGAGGTGTCGGTGTCGTACACATCGTTGCCGTCCACTTTCTTTATGTATTTCACCACGCGAACGGTTATGGGCAGGATGATTACTTCGTAGAAAGACTTCAGGAAGGCTTGCATTCCCATCATTATAAGCAGTTCTTTTGCCGGCATCAGCCCCAGGAAGGCTATCGGGAAAAAGACAAGCGAGTCGGCACTCTCGCCTATCAAGGTCGAGACGATAGCACGCAGGGAGAAATGTTTCCCCTTGGAGGCTATCTTCATCCTGCTCATCACATAGGCATTCAGGAAGGAGCCCACCAAGAATGCAATCATACTGGCAAAAGCTATGCGCGGTGCCATGCGGAAAACAAAATTGAACCCCTCCTCGCCTTCCCAATAAGGGGCGGCAGGCAGCATGACGACTATCTGCGCCAAGCCTATCACAAAGAAGTTGGAGGCAAACCCGCTCCATATTATCAAGCGCGCCTTACGAAACCCCCACACCTCGGCTATGCAGTCGTTGATGATATACGAGATGGGGAACACGAGCAGTCCGCCGGTAACGGTAAGCGAGAAAACTTCTATGACTTTTATCTCTAAAAAATTGGATGCTATAAGGCATACGTTGAAGAGAATGCCAAGGAGCATGAACGGGACGGTAACGGTTCGTTGCATAATTCTTGTTTTTTACGAGGTTTATCAAGCACTCGGGAGCCCCCACGGGGGCATCCTTTTATCTGTTTCGGGTGCAAATGTATGTATAAAAGCACTACTTTTGCTCATCGCAAACTTAATAAAATCGCGTCATGAAAGACTTTAAGAAATGTATTTTGCTTGTTGCGGGCATCTTTGCCGCAACATCTCTTTTCGCCCAACGCAAGGACTGGGCGCAGTTTGGTCGCTATGAAGAGGCTAACAAGAAGGTGGAAATCCCCGCCAAGGTGGTGTTTATGGGCAACTCCATCACCGACGGCTGGTGGCCTGCCGATTCGATGTTCTTCAAGACAAACGGGTTTGTCGACAGAGGTATCGGCGGACAAACCACCATCGAGATGCTGGCGCGCTTTCGCGCCGACGTAATCAACCTCAAGCCGAAGGCTGTGGTTATCCTCGCGGGCACGAACGACATTGCGCAGAACATCGGTTACATCTCCCTTGAGAATATCTTCGGCAACATCGTCTCCATGGCAGAGCTCGCGAAGGCAAACGGCATCGATGCCATCCTCTGCTCCGTCCTGCCGGTGTACGACTACTCCTGGCGCCCGGGTCTGGAGCCTGCGGGGAAGATTATCCGGCTGAACGCGATGCTCCGCGAGTATGCAGAAGAGAATAATCTGACGTATGTGGACTATCACAGCGCGATGAAAGACGAGCGCGACGGTCTGCCGGAGAAATACTCGAAGGACGGAGTTCATCCGACCATAGAGGGATACAAAATCATGGAGGAAATGATCCTTTCCGTATTGAAACGCTACTAAAACAATCGGGAAACACCCGTCCCGACACACAGAAAACCCCGATGCACTCGCAAGAATTGCATCGGGGTTGTTTTTTGCCCTTTGTTTACGTGCAAAGCTCAAACACCAGGGTGGTTCTTATCTCTTGCGACCCCGCAAAGGCTCCGCACCAGGGTGGTTTTTTGCTTTTGCGACCCCGCAAAAGCTCCGCACCAGGGTGGTTTTTTGCTTTTGCGACCCCGCAAGAGC
>CAVIFD010000273.1:0-572 GCA_963641545.1 bacterium
CGCGAAGCGTTTTACCTGCGGCGCGCTCCGCGTCGAGCAGAAGCGAGCTGCTTTTGAGCACGCGGTTCTTGATATAGGCGGCAACGGTGTTGCGCGAGCGGTCCGTCTCCCTCCGTTCGTCCGTCGTCTCCATTGCACGCGTCTTCCGGTTGAGGTCCATGAGCTTCGTAAGCAGATTTTCCATCTCTGTGACTGAATTTGAAGGGATATTCACCGGCGAAGAACCGTTCTTTTCCTCGGGAACAAGCTCAAGAAAGCGACTGAGGAAGTTCTGATACTCGGAATTGTTCAATACGCTCAGATTGAACATAGAAATTTGAAGAAATTGTGCCATGATCCTACGATTAGAGATGATTTACGGCGTAAATATATGCATTTTTCTTGTGCAACGCACAAACACCAATGTGGTTTTTATCCTTTGCGCGGACGCAAAGCTCAAACACCAGGGTGATTTTTATCCTTTGCGCGAGTGCAAAGCCCAAACACCAGGGTAGTTTTCATCTCTTGCGCGAGCGCAAAGCCCGAACACCAGGGTGGTTTTTATCTCTTGCGCGAGCGCAAAGCCTAAACAC
>CAVIFD010000273.1:582-3119 GCA_963641545.1 bacterium
TGGTTTTCACATTTCGTGCGTATGCACAGGCTATTTGAAGCGGACGTCAATGCCCTTGTCCGTCTTAGCTTTCAGTCCGAGAGCCCGTCCACGCACTTTCACCTCTCCCTTGACAAATTCCGGAATGTTGTACGACATCATGAAGCCGGCGTAGAAGCCGGCATCTTTCTGAGGCAACAAAAACGGCTTGCCCGCCCTTCCGTCTTTGTCGATGTAGGCAACATACAAGCGTGTGTAGAGTCCGTCTATGCGCCGACTGCTGAAAACAACCCAGCGGCTGTTGCTGCTCCACGAATGATAGCTCTCCACATCGTCGCTGTTCAACGCCTCCATCGGTGCACATTCCCTGCTCGCAAGATCCATCATATACAGGTCGGCATCCTTATGCCAGATGGAGAAATTGCCATAGCCCGAGAGCGTGAACATCAGATGCCTCCCGTCGGGCGACACGCGGGGGAAAGACACACTCCCTCCCCTCTCGGAGGCATTATACAGGGTATCCACCGCGCCAAACGCACGTGTGTCGGGGTCGAACCCTACGGAGCACAGACTGTATTTTATCTCGGAATACTCCTCGGGGATGGGGCGCGCCGCTGCCGTGCAGAAATAGAGCGTCTTCCCGTCGGGAGAAAACGCAGGGAACGTCTCGAAAGCATCCTTCGAGAACAGCTCGGGAGCGGTGAACACCTCGTGCTTCGACACATCATACACAACCACGTCGGAAGCCTCGTCGAACACCTCAATGCGGTTTCTGTCGTTCATGTGGAAGCCCTGCTTGGTGTCGTTCACGGAAAAGGCGACGTACCGCCCCGACGGATGCCACGCGGGATACACTAAGGAAGAGATCGTCTGCTTCGTCTTGGTGTTCAGCTTCTCAATCCTGCCGCCGTCGACGAGGATTGTCCCCGGGAATTTCTCACGCATGTGAAACAGCATCTTGTCGGGGTCTTGCATGCAGAACGAATGACAGTTCATGCAGTTCCTGCCGCTCATCTTATTCTCGATGATAGGTGTCTCCGCGAAGTTTTCCACGTTACGCTGGTAGATTCCCATTCTGTTCCACAGCGTGTACCCGGGCGGGATAAGGCGATACACCACGTAAGCATCGACAGGCTCCTCTGCCACGGTCCACCGGAAGGGTGCATACGCAATCCACCGTCCCTCCTTCTTCACACACACGGCAACATCCACCGCGCCTCCCTTTGCCGACTGAAGGAGCCGTTTCCACTCGGAGAGGGGGAAGACAAACCTGCCGTCCTTTGCCCGCGCTTCCACCCGATGGTCGGCATACGTCAGGACAGCCCGCGCGTCACAGACAGTATCTTTCAGAGAGAAATTCAAGGGCGCGATATTCGCCGGAATAGTCACATCCTCGTAATCCGGCACAATCCGAGGCTTACACTCCAACGTCTCGCTCACACGCACCTCTTCGGAGCACGAAAGACACACCGCCAGGCAAACGATATACTTATAACATCCGTACATATCCCCTCCCTTACTGTTTGAACATGAAATAATACCAAAACGTATCGCCATAGCTCCGCTTCATCAGCCCGGGCAACATACCGGGGTTGCTGCGGTTCGACAGCACCTCCCGCTTATATTCGGCAAAACGCTGCACCACCTCGGGCGCAATGCCGAAACGCTTCCAATAGTCCTTGTCGTTCTCCGAGAGGGTGATCACAGCCTCCTGGAAAGACTTCGGCAGCGAAGGAAGAACATCCGTGCCGTAGTACGTCTCCACCATCTTCCCAAAACCCTCCATATCCTTTGCCAAGAGATACAACGCACCGAGATATTGGATGGCAGCCTTGCTCTCAGGGTTTGCCTCGGCAATCACACGCAGATTCTTCTCCACATCATTCAGCTGGGAGAGATGGTTTTCCCTTGCCAGGCATCTGCGCTTTGCCCCCAACACGGCATCCTGCTCCACTGCGGCATCATCATACAGAAACCGCCGGTGCTCTTCCGCCCACGCCTTATAATAAAAGGTATTCGACAATATGCGGATGTATTTCTCTGCCACCGGATACTCGCCGTAGATGAGGTTCGTCTGAACAAGCCTTTTCAACATTCTCGGGTTGCCCTCGCCTTTTGCCGTCACATATGCCTCGAACGCCATCTTCTGCGACATTGCCACGTCGCCTATGGCAAAAGCCATGTCGCTAAGCAAGGACGACACATGATCCGTTTTGTTCCACCCGACCATCAGCCCCTGCGGTCCCCGCTGGTCGAAGCCGAACATCCCGTCCGCCAGCTCGCCCCTTTGCGCCAGTGCGAGATTAAGGTAACACATGTTCAGGTAGTTTGTCAGCCGTCCGCGACAGGCATCCACGATCTTGCCCCACTGCTCCGTCCGCGCGTAATAGTCCAGCTCCTTCATCTTGGCAGCTTTCCCGTCGCCATACGTCGCGACGCCCCAGAGTGTGTATGCAAGCAACGCGCAAAGCTGCAAAAAGACCACTGCCACCCGTGCCCTCCGGCTGAGCACCCTCTTCCGCCTCCTGAGAAGAAAGGCTGCGACCATCACGAGAAGC
>CAVIFD010000274.1:0-3117 GCA_963641545.1 bacterium
ACTATCCGCAGGCAGTGGACGACACGACGGTCGTTGCCGTCAGGCAAAGCCTTAGCGATATCACTTCGCTGGTGGCACTGAGCAGTGACGGGAAGGAGCGGCGGCTGTGCTACATGGGGTCGCTGAGCAGCCGCCCGACATACGCCGAGGGACGCATATACTGGACGGAGATCATCCCCTCTCTGCGCTATACCCACGAGAACCACAGCGTCGTGAAGCAATACGACATGGCGACGCACCGCCTCACGACGCTTACTCCCCGCCGGCGTTACATATCTCTTGCCGCCGGTAGCCGCGACGGACAGGCGGCAGCTTCCGTCTTTACGACACGCGGCGAGAGCCGCCTCGTGCTTCTCGACCTTGCCACAGGAGAGGAGAAGGGCAGCTTTGCCTCTCCCCGCAATGCCTTCCTGAAAGAGCCGGCATACGGCGACAACGGGCGGGTGACAGTCGTGGCTGTGCCCGAGGAGGGCGGAACCGCGCTGTTGCAATTAGACACGCAGACCGGCGAGTGGACCACCTTGCTGCCACCCATACCCGCCAACATCATGGCACCATACATAGCTGGCGACACGCTCTATTTCGAGTGCGGCATCGGCGGGACCAACAACATCTACGCGCTGCACCTTTCGGACACCACCGTCAGCCGTCTTACCTCTGCCCGTTTCGGAGCTTTCGACCCTACGCTCTCACCCCGCATGGACCGTCTGCTGTATGCCGACTATCATGCCACGGGCTACCGCATCGCCTCGCTTCCCACCGACAGTCTGCGGGCGGAACGTGTGGACCTACGTACTCCCTATTGCCCCACGCTGGCAGGTACGCTGGCAGGGCAGGAGGCATTCAACATCGACACTGCCGCACTCTCGCCCGTCACGTTCGCCCCGCGCCCATACCGCAAGGGGCTGCACCTGCTGAAGCTGCACAGCTGGGCACCGTTCTACTACGACGTGACACAGGCAATGCAGAGCGGCACGGACGACCTCAGCACCATAGTGAAGCCCGGCGCGATGCTCCTTTCGCAGAACACGCTCAACACAGCCGTCATGCAGGCGGGCTGGTACTACAGCCACGGCGAGCACCACGGGCGACTCTCGTTCTCATACACGGGCTTGTTTCCCGTCTTCGACCTCACTGCCGACTATGGCGGCAAGGCATTCGGCGTGGAATGGGTGACAGACGACGAGGGGCACATGTCGGCAAGGATGTTCACCTCCCGCCGCACACTCTTCGAGGCAGAGGCGCGCGTCTATCTCCCCCTCAACCTCACGCGCAGCCACCGTATACGGGGCATTCAGCCGGCTGTGACCTACCATTTCACCAACGACCGCTACAGGCTGCTCGCAAGCGGCGCAGACCGTAACTTCCAATACATCCTTCCCGAAGTGCTGATCTACGACTACCGTAAGAAAGCCACAAGTGACATCCTCCCCCGATGGGGCTACCGGCTGCGACTTGGGGCACTGCTGCCCGTAGCGGCGGGCGATAACTTTGGCAGCATGTATGCGGCACGGCTCACGACCTACTTCCCCGGCATCCTCCGCGGGCATGGTCTTATGCTGCGGGCAAACTATCAATATCAGGCATTGGACGGCAAACGCTTATACCTCCCCAAACGCCTCATTGACCCGCCCCGCGGCTATTCGTTCGCATATCTGACCCACAGACAGGTGGCTCTGAAGGCAGACTACGCCTTCCCTCTCTGCACGCCCGACATCAGTCTCGGCAGCATAGCATACATCCGCCGTCTGCGTGCAAACATCTTCTACGACCATAGCTGCAACCAACCCTCCCCCCACAGCGGTTGGACGACGCAAAGCTCCTACGGCATGGATCTCTTCTGCGACTGGAACGCCCTCCGCTTGAGTTTTCCGCTGACCGCCGGCATACGCCTCGCAAAGCCTATAGACAACGGCAGTCTCCAAACCGAAGCCCTCTTCTCCGTCACGTTCTAAACACACCGCTGTCATACATCGTGCCGGCTCCACTTTTCCGGTAGGTGACACTGGAACCTGCGGTGCCGGCACCAACTTCTTAATAGGTGTTACTGTCACACATCGTGACAGCGCGACTTTCTTAATAGGTGTTACTGTCACACGTCGTGACAGGACCGTCTTCTTAATAGGTGTTACTGTCGCGCGTCGTGCCGGCTCCGTTTTTCTCAAAAGTGCTCCTGTCACGAATTTTGACGAACAAAAAAGGGAACGCGCGGGGGTGATGGGCGTGGATGTTAGTCTGCGACGGGCTTCAAGCCCATCTTTTCTGCCCGTTGGAGCATGAAACGGCGGGCTGCGTCGTGTTCGTTGGGGATTTCTCCGTCGAGAATGGCATTCTTTATTGCTTCTTTCAGCACTCCGACGGGGCGCGAAGGGGGGAGGGCGAAAGTCTGCATTATCTCTTCGCCGGAGACGGGCGGCTGGAAGTTGCGCACGCGGTCTTTCTCCTCTATATCCGCCATCTTCTCGCGCACAAGGCGGAAGTTGTTGAGGAAACGGCGCACTTTCTCGGGGTTCTTGCTGGTGATATCCGCTTCACAAAGCTTCATAAGGTCGTCGATGTCGTCGCCTGCATCGAAAAGCAGACGACGTATGGCAGAGTCGGTCACCTCGTCGTCGGACAGGGCAATGGGGCGCATGTGGAGCGTCACCATCTTCTGCACGTACTTCAGCTTCTCGTTCATGGGCAGTTTCATGCGGCGGAAAATACCCGGCAGCATACGTTCGCCGATGAAGTTGTGGTTGTGGAAGGTCCAGCCCAGGCGCGGGTCGAAGCGTTTGACGGCAGGCTTGCCTATGTCATGAAACACTGCGCTCCAACGGAGCCAGAGGTCGTCTGTCGTCTTGCTCAGGCGGTCGAGCACCATCAGTGTGTGGGCAAAGTTGTCTTTATGTCCTATGCCTTCCTTTGTCTCAACACCTTTCAGGGCACTCAGCTCGGGGAAGATGATGGCAAGCAGTCCGCATTTGTCAAGCAGCTCGAACCCTACGGACGGCTTGGGGGAGAGGACAATCTTGTTCAGCTCGTCCACGATACGTTCTTTGGAGATAATGGAGATACGCTCTTTGTTGCGCTCGATGGCATCAAACGTGTCGGGATGGATAAAGAACCCCAGTTGGG
>CAVIFD010000275.1:0-3116 GCA_963641545.1 bacterium
CGTAACAGCCATCGGTGATAAAGCGTTCAT
This sequence comes from bacterium, assembly GCA_963641545.1. Taxonomy (GTDB): domain Bacteria; phylum Bacteroidota; class Bacteroidia; order Bacteroidales; family Tannerellaceae; genus Parabacteroides. The sequence goes on from CAVIFD010000275.1 coordinate 31, forward strand.
AAAGAACACGAGTCTCACCTCCGTAACCATTGGGTCGAACGTGAAAACCATCGGCGCGTCTGCGTTCAATGGTTGTACCACTTTGGCATCCATCGAGATCCCGAGCGGCGTGACGACCATTGGTGCAAACACGTTCGAGGGTTGCACTGGGTTGGGCTCTGTCACCTTCAAGGGAGATGTAACAACAATCGGCGCGTCTGCGTTCAGCGGTTGCACAGGCTTGACCGCCATATCCATTCCGAGCAGCGTGACAAGCCTTGGCAAATCTGCGTTTGCCGATTGCAGCATCCTTGCTACAATCACCTCGCAAGCCACGTCTGCACCCTCGGTTGGTGAAGGTGCCTTTAGTGGTTGCAAGAGTGACGCAACGCTTGTTGTGCCGAACGATTCGGAGAAAGCATATCAGAAGAACGAGGTTTGGAAGAAATTCAAGTATATACAGTCGGAGAAGATGCTTCTTGTTAATGATGGAAGCGTGATCATCAATTACAATTACATCGACAGCAAGAATGCGTTGGAGATAACAAGCAAAGACGGCGGATATTCCGGCGAGTTTAGCATTCCGGAGTCTGTCGAACATGGTGGCTCATCTCTGAATGTGACAAGCATAGGTGCATCTGCGTTCAACGGAAGCACGGACCTGACTTCGATAGAAATCCCGAGCGGCGTAACAAGCATTGGTGCAAGTGCGTTTGCAGGTTGCACCAAACTTGCGAAAGTCACATCGAAAGCTGAAAAGGTGCCGACGGTTGCTGAGAATGCCTTTGCAAACTACGACGCAACGCTCGTTGTGCCGGCAGGGAAGCTGGGCGACTATCAGCAGGATGCTGTTTGGAAGAAATTCAAGCATGTGCAGTCGGGCAACATGCTGGCTGTTAATGACGGCGGCGTGATCATCAATTACGAACAGACCGACGGCGGATTGCATGTGGCAAGTGGCGGAACATACACGGGAGAATTTACCATTCCGGCATCTGTCGAATTCAACGGGGAAGCTCTGACTGTAACAGGCATCTGCGCATCTGCGTTCGAGGGTTGCAACGAGATGACCACCATCGAGATCCCGAGCAGCGTGACAAGCATCGGCAGTAAGGCGTTCAGCGGCTGCACCAAGCTTGCGGAAATCACCACGAAAGCTGTGGTGCCGCCTACGGTTGCTGCCTCGGATGCCTTTGCAAACTACGACGCAACGCTCGTTGTGCCGGCAGGAGCGGAGAGTGCATATCAGAGTGCTGACGTTTGGAAGACATTCAAGTATCTGCAGTCGGACAATATGATAGCTGTTTACGACGGAAATGCGACCATCAACTACGGCTACGCAGGTGGCAGAAAGACGTTGGAGGTGACAGGCATTAGCAATAAAACCTACTCCGGAGCCATCAGCATTTCGGATAAAGTGAAGAATATACCCGTGAGGAGCATCTCTGCCGAGGCGTTCAAAGACTGCGCGGGGATTACTTCCGTTTCCATCTCGGACAGCGTGACGACCATCGGCAAAGGCGCGTTCAGCGGCTGTGCTGCTCTGACCTCCATCAATATCCCGAGCCGTGTGACAAGCATCAGCGATGAGACGTTCAAAGGTTGTACGTCTCTGACCTCGATGAATATTCCGAGCACCGTGACAAACATTGGCGGAATGGCGTTCGGCGACTGTAGCAACCTTGCAAAGGTTTATTTGACGGTTTCGGTTCCGCCCACGGCTGCTTCGAATGCGTTCGAGGGCTGCAAGAGTGACGCGACGCTCTACGTGCCGATTGGAGCGAAGAGAGTATATCAGGACGCTGAAGGCTGGAAGGAGTTGGCAAAAATCGAAGAATACAGCTGCGAGTCCTTCGATGTCGAGAATGAAGACAGCAAGGAGATCGGATACAAGGTTGTCAGCGATGGCAATGGCGGAAGAGCGTTGGAAGTGAAGAAAGGCGACGTGGAGAACACCTCGACGGTTAAGATCCCGGAGACGGTCACCCACAACGGCGAGACACTGACGGTGACGGCTATTGGTGCTAATGCGTTCGAGGGCTGCACAGGCTTGGAGGCAGTAGAAATCCCGCGTAGCGTGACGACCATAGGCGACAGTGCCTTTAACGGCTGCTCTGCGTTGGAGTCCATCACCATCCGCAGCACCGTGGAAGCTATCGGCGCAGGTGCTTTCGACGGCTGTACAACGTTGAAGAAGGTCATTGCCGAAGATATCCCTGCATGGTGCGGCATCGACTTTGGTAACGAGACAGCCAACCCGCTCATTCAGGCAGGGCATCTCTACAGCAACGAGAACACGGAGATAAAGAACCTGGTTATCTCGGAGCAGGTGAAGAAGATCGGCGCGTATGCTTTTGCCGGCGGCATCGGACTGGAGTCTGTCGTCATCAGCGGCAAGACGGAGAGTGGTCTGAAGAGCGACATGAAGAGCGAAAGCTATTACGACGGAGTGAAGGAGATCGGCAACAACGCGTTCTACGGCTGCAACAGCATTGTTGAAGTAACGATCCCGAGCAGCGTGGAGAGCATCGGAGAGAATGCGTTTGGTGGTTGCGATATGCTGACCAAGGTCACTTCGCAAATACAGACACCGTTCGCGATAAACTCCAACGTCTTCGACTCGGCGGTAGAGGCTGTTGCAACGCTTTCTGTTCCGAAGGGTACGGCAGAGAAATACAAAGCCGCTGACGGTTGGAAGGAGTTCCTGACCATCAAAGAGGATGGCTCGAGCACCGGCATTGAAGACATTGTCGGTGAGGATGTGACGATACGTACTAACGGCGGTGCATTGCACATCGACGGTGTGAAAGACGGCACTCACGTGGTTGTTTACTCCATGACCGGCGCAATGATCGGCTCGGGTAATGTATCAGGCAGCACCGTGACCATCCCGACAGCCCTCCGTGGAGGCGACATTGCCATCGTCCGCATCGGCAGCACAGCCGTAAAGGTGATGATGAAGTAAAGCGGACAGCGAGAACCTCATAACGCACAAAGCCGCCCCCACAGGGCGGCTTTGTTGTTTTCCTTAGCTGTCATTCCGGACTTGATCCAATGTTGTCCTAAATGTTTTTTTGAGGTGCAGAAATACAGGGATTATCCGAACG
>CAVIFD010000276.1:0-3098 GCA_963641545.1 bacterium
AAAGAAATGTGCAGAGTTGAGTATGAGATCCCGCGTCGGGGCGCGGGATGACAGTGGGGCGGGGTGGCAGTGCTTGCGCGTCGGGGCGCGGGATGACAGACACACTAAAGGGATGACAAGGGGCGGCAGTGCTTGCGGCACCACTAAAGTCACCCGCGGACCCCGGGTCCCAACCCCCAAAACAGGGAGGTTCAGACCTTTCGGGCAAAAGGTTCAGACCTCTCGAAAACAGGAGGGCTAGCCCTTTCGGGCAAAAGGGCTAACCCTTTTGGGGAAAAGGGCTAGCCCTCTCGAAAAAACAGTACCGATACTTTTGCCCGGAAGTATCGGTACTTTTCCTCGGAAGTATCGGTACTGTTTTTGAAAGTAACCGATTAGTTTGGTCGTTTTAACCGATTACTTTGGTCAATTTAATCGGTTAGTCTGTTTTTCTGCCTCTAAAAGAAATGTGCAGAGTTGAGTGTGAGATCCCGCGTCGCGAAGGCGGGATGACAGTAATACTACCGGGGTGACATTGCGCGGTGGCGGTTGTTCCCCCGACATGCATTTGTCGGGTGACATTTTTACGTCAGATACCGAACCGCAGGCATTCCGTGTTTCGCATGATGGGGAGCGTGAGGATGTCTTCCTGCCGACGGTTTTCTATCCGGGCGATGATGGCACGGTTGAACCCGCCGTGTCCGATGGCAAGGACGCGCTTGTGGGGGAAGTTTGTCTTGAGGAATTGCAGGAAGTCGCCGGCTCTCTTATACAGCGCATCAAGGCTCTCCACACCTTCGGGAAGCTCTCCGAAATCCATCTCGCAAGCCACCTTGCCCGTGTAGCTGCCCCAGTCCATCTCTCCGAGCAGCGGCGTTGCGACAGGCTCCAGTCCGCGCCTGCGGGCAACAGCCATGGCAGTGTCGTAGCTTCGCAAGAGGTCGCTGCACACAACAGCGTCTATCTCTTCTCCCTCCAAGCGGTCGGCAAGCTCCTCTGCCTGCTGCCTGCCGAGCGCGGAGAGGTGACCGGGCATCCGCCCCTGCATGATATGCAGCTTGTTTTCTTCCGTCTCTCCGTGGCGGCTGAGTATGAGTGACAGGGTAGGTTTCATGTTTCCTATTTGTATCCGATCCATTTCATCATCTCTTTTATGCTCGGCTTCTTGCCATACATCAGAATGCCGACGCGGTATATCTTGGCAGAGAGCCATACGATGCCGAAAGCCGTGGCGTAGAGCAGCACGACGGACACTATCCTCTCCCAAAGAGGGGTCTCGAACGGGACGCGTATCATCATCACGACCGGCGAGGTGAGCGGAACCATCGAGCCCCAGAATGCCAGCGGTCCGTCGGGGTTCTCCATGCTGTATAATCCGGCATACAGGGCGAACATCATAAGTATCATGATGGGTGTCATGAACTGCTGCGTGTCTTCCTGATTGTCGACCGCCGAGCCGATGGCAGCAAACAGCGAGGCATACAACATATAGCCGCCGATGAAATAGATGACGAACGAGATGCCTATGTCCGCGAGGTCTATCGAACGGATGATACCCATGATGTCGCTCTCCGCAGAGGTCTGCATTGCAACGGCGTCGGCACTGCCGCCGGAGAAGGTCCCTCCTATGGCAACAAGCACCGTGGTGATTATTCCCCAAAGGAACACCTGCGTAAGACCCACAAAGCCTATACCGATGATCTTACCCATCATGAGGTCGAACGGGCGCACCGACGAGACCATCACCTCGACGATGCGGTTGGTCTTTTCTTCCATCACTCCCTGCATCACCATTGCCCCGTATATCATGATGAACATATATATGATGGTGGTAAACACTATCCCGACGATGGAAGCCACGGTTGCCGACGAGGTGCTTTCCCCGCCGTCCTTGTTCCATTTGACGGTCTGTATGTCGAAGTCGATCTTGCTCTCACGGATAATCTCCTCGAGGTTGGGGATGTTGAACGACGCCATCTTCTCGCTCTCCAGCTCCTTGCCGATGGTGCGGTTGACCATGCGGCTCAGCTCTGCCGGCACCTGCTTCTCGGAATATATGGTTGCGGCGCGAGGGTTGCCGAGCAGGTCGTCGGTGATGTTCAGTATTGCAAATACCTCTTTGTCTTTGCTCTCGCGGTATTCGTCGAGGGTCTTGTCTGCGCGGATGAAGTGATAGTTTTCCGTGTCTTCAAACAGGGCGGCATACTTGCCGGTTGTGTCGATGACGGCAACGTTGCGGATGTCGTCGCCCTTGAAGGTAGACAGCCACAGCGGCACGAATATCATTGCGGCAAACAGAAACGGTGTCAGAAACGTGAGCAGGATAAACGATTTCTTGCTTACGCGGCGCAGGTATTCTCTTTTTATGATAAGTCCTATTTTGTTCATGACTGTGCGGGGTTAATGTTTGACACTGTGTTGATGAAGATGTCGTTCATCGAGGGGAGCTCTTCGGCGAACGAGAGTATCTCCGCCTTCTGCGACAGGGCAGACAGCAGCTCGGAGTTGCTCACTCCGTCTGTTTTGCGTATCTGCATGTGGCGTATGCCGCTCTGTTCCTTCTCCGAGAGGATGGTGAAGAGGCTCGATGGCTCTTCGAGGGGTGCGCCGCCGGATGAGAGGCTGAGGGTGAACGTCCGGTTGCGGAAGCGGTTTCGTATCTCTGCAACCTGCCCCGAGAGCACCACCTGCGAGCGGTTTATCAGTGCGATGTTGTCGCATATCTCTTCCACCGATGCCATGTTGTGCGTCGAGAAGATGATGGTGTGTCCCTTTGCCTTCAGCTCGAGTATCTCCTGCTTCAGGCGTTCCGCGTTCACGGGGTCGAAGCCGCTGAACGGCTCGTCGAAGATGAGCAGCTGAGGCTCGTGTATCACGGTGATGACGAACTGCACCTTCTGCTGCATACCCTTCGACAGTTCCTCGAGTTTCTTGTTCCACCAGGGCATGATGTCGAACTTGTCGAACCATTCGGTGAGCCGTCGTTTGGCTTCCGCATACGACAAGCCTTTCAGCTGCGCAAGGTATATCGCCTGTTCGCCCACCTTCATCTTCTTATACAGCCCGCGCTCTTCGGGCAGGTAGCCTATCCGGTAGATGTCTTCCGGACGGGAGATGTG
>CAVIFD010000277.1:0-3095 GCA_963641545.1 bacterium
GTACCGATACTTTTGCCCGAAAGTATCGGTACTTTTAATGAAAAGTATCGGTACTCCCGGGGTCCGCGGGTGACATGCTTTGGGCGCGGGAGGTGAAACCTGCGGTGGCAGGGGGTGGGGAATTTTACGTAGTTTTGACCCCGAAAAAAGTCACTTTTTAATCTGAGGAACACACATTATGAACATGAAAGCACTGAGTCTGTATGCCGCGTTTCTGTTGTCGGCAGTCTGCATGGAGGCGCAGGTAACGTTGGTGAAAGACGGGAAGCCTGCGGGGCGGATCATTATTAAGGAGGATGTACCGGTGAATAGGAGTGCGGCAAATCTGCTGCAGGATTTTGTATGCCGCATAAGCGGGGCGACAATGCCCGTTGTGAAGAAAGGAACGCCGCAGAAGGGAGATGTTGTGATTGGCTGTGAGGATACGGTGGGGCTGACGGAAGACGGCTTCCGGCTGAAGACTGTCGGCGGGACTGTGTGCATCAGCAGCGGAGGCGATAAGGGAAACATCTACGGCGTGGTGACGTTGTTGGAAGATTATCTCGGCGTGAGGTATTACGGGGCGAATGCCTATACGTTGGAGAAACGCCGGACTGTGACGGTGCCGAACATGGACCGCGCGGAAAACCCTGCCTTCCGTTACCGTCAGAGCCAGTGCTACGCCATGAAGGAAGACCCTGTTTATAAGATGTGGATGCGCTTTGAAGAGCCGACGGAGATGTTTGCCGGCGGGATGTGGGTGCATACGTTCGACCGTATCCTACCCTCGGACGTTTATGGAGAGTCGCATCCTGAGTATTACTCTTTTATCAACGGCGAGCGTCGCCCGGGAAAAGCCAGCCAGTGGTGTCTGACCAATCCAGAGGTGTTCGACATCGTTGTGCAGAAGGTCGACTCTATCTTCAAAGCCAACCCTGGGAAAAGGATGCTTTCCGTGAGCCAGAACGACGGAAACTACACCAACTGCACGTGCCCGACGTGTAAAGCACTCGACGAATATGAGGGAAGCCTTTCGGGCAGTGTGATACATTTTCTCAACAAGCTGGCGGAACGTTTCCCCGACAAGGAGTTCTCCACGCTGGCGTATCTCTACACCATGCACCCGCCCAAGCACGTGAAGCCGCGGAAGAATGTCAACATCATGCTGTGCGACATCGACTGCGAGCGCGAGGTGCCGCTGACCGACAATGCCTCGGGGCGTAACTTCATGCAGGCGATGAAGGGATGGTCTGCCATCACGGACAACATATTCGTGTGGGACTACGGCATCAACTTCGACAACTATGTCTCGCCCTTCCCCAACTTCCCGATACTTCAGAGGAACATACAGCTGTTTAAGGAACATCATGTCACGATGCACTTCTCGCAGATAAGCGGGGTGAAGGGTGGCGACTTTGCCGAGATGCGAGCCTACATGGTGAGCAAGCTGATGTGGAACCCCTACCTTAATGCCGACTCGCTGATGCGTGCGTTTATGGACGGATACTACGGACCGGCTGCTCCGTATATCTACCAATACGAGAAACTGCTGGAGGGCGGTCTGCTGGCAAGCGGGCAGAGGCTGTGGATATACGACTCGCCGGTGTCGCACAAAGACGGAATGCTGAATGCAAAGTGCAGGAAGAGATACAATGAGCTGTTCGACGAGGCGGAGAAGGCAGTTGGAAACGATGAGGTGCTCTTGAAGCGTGTGCAGCTGTCGCGCCTGCCACTTCAGTATGCCGACCTTGAGATAGCTCGTGCCGAAGGTGGGCATGATGTGGAGAAGGTGAAGGCTGCGCTGGCATTGTTCGACGAGCGTACGCGGGTGTTTGGTGTCGAGACGCTGAACGAACGGTATAATACGCCCTCGGACTATTGCCGTCTTTACACCGAGAGATACCTCCCGGGCAAGGCGAAGAATCTTGCCAAGGGTGCGAAGATCATCTGGCTGCAAGCTCCGGCAGAGAGATATAAGGCCGCCGGAGAAACAGCTCTCACCGACGAGCTGTTTGGCGGGACAACCTTTGTGGAAAGCTGGATAGGATGGGAAGGTTGCGACGGATCCTTTGTCATCGACCTCGGGAAAGAGATGGAGATAAGCTCCGTGGAGAGCGACTTCCTCCATCAGCTCGGCGCATGGATTTTGCTTCCGCGACGGGTGACATACAGCATCTCGTCGGAAGGCGAGACATGGCAGCCGTTCGGCGAGAAGGCATTGGCGGAAGACCGCTCGAAGCAGGTTAAGTTTGTCGGCGTGAGATGCGACAGCTCTGAGCCTGTCACGACGCGTTACATAAAGGTGGAGGTGGAAGGCACCAAGGTGTGTCCGTCGTGGCACTACGGCGTGGGCTATCCTGCGTGGTTCTTCATTGATGAGGTGATGGTAAGGTAAAAACACAAGGCGGGAGGGGCTGCAGCTGCAACCCCTCCCGCCGTTATTGGAAGAACTGTTATTCTGCTACAATCTTCGGCGTATTCAGTTTGCGGAACACGCAGCCGTACATCATATATATAAGAGGAATGGCAACGAAGATGCCTACCCCGAATACAATCAGTCCCAATATGGCAAAACCGATCATCGCGAGCGCAAGCAAAAAGAGCGGCATAGCCTGTCCGCCGGTTATCTCCCAGCTGCGTTTCAGCGAGTCCGTGATCCCCGCATCCTCTTCAACGATGAAAGCCGTGAAGAACTGCAGGCGGAGTGCCAGATATATGCCCGGGATGATAAGGAGGATTGTGCCGATCCCGACGATAATGCTGAAAAGGACGTTGGAGGCGAAGTAGGTGATGACCTTGTGTGCCTGCTGTGAGAAAGCAGAAAACTGCGGCTCGTCGCCGTCCAAAGCCTGGAAGATGTTTTTCGTGTACCCGAGGGTGAAACAGAAGGAGAAGAGGATGCAGATCAGGTTGGCAATGAGAGAGCCAACGAGAGAGCCTCCGGCGAACATTGAACACATGCTGAGGATCGAATAGATAATGATCATGCCGATAAACAGCCCTGCCAAAACCCATATTTGGGGTTTGAGCTTTTGCCAGGAAGTAGCGCATACTTCCGAAATAGAAAACTTGGATTCCATCGTACTACGGATTAGATTGATTTATGACAACCGCAA
>CAVIFD010000278.1:0-3092 GCA_963641545.1 bacterium
GGATTGTCGGCGGGACATGAATGCCGTCTGCCACAACCTCCACCGTCATGTCGTCGATGAGATAGATGCTCTCCACCGTGCCTTCGTATTTGTATTCGCGGCGTTTGTGGAAGCCGGGCATGGCGTTGTAGAAATGCGTCGCATGAGTGTAGCCCACCTCATAAGCCGTCTGTATGTCGCCGTATTCAGCCTGCGTATGCCCCACGGCAGCCAAGACGCCTTTCGAAGTGACGTAGCGACCAAACTGCATTGCGCCCGGAAGCTCCGGCGCGGCATCCCACCGCTTGATGCAGCTTGTCTCTTCCAGCAAGGGGATGTATTCCTCGGGGTCGGGGTTCTTGATGTTCTCGGGTATCTGACCGCCTGCCATCTTCAGGTTGAAGTAATGCCCCTCGAGATGCAAGCCAAGCACGGGACTGTCTTTCTCTGCCATCAGCTTCTCGGTTGTCTCTGCCGCTGCGCGGATCATCGGGATCGTAGACGAGGAGAGTGTCGGGAAGATACTTGTCGTGCCATGCTTCATATGGGCAGCCACCGCCGTGCGAAAAGCCTCTTCGGTACCTTCCATGAAGTCGCGCCCGCCGCCGCCGTGAACATGTATCTCCACCCCGCCCGGGACGATATACATCCCTTTCGCGTCGACCTGCTTTGCTCCCACTATGGCGAGGTCGCAGTTCGTCACTTCCAAAATCTTGCTACCATCGATCAACACCGAGCCGTCTTTCATCCAGCCCTGCGGTGTCAGGATACGACCGTTAATAATTTGTGTCAGCATACTTATATTGTGTGTTTATCATTCGGTTCTTGTTTTCTCGGGGGGCAAAAGTAAGCACTTTCAACTTACATGAGATTTCCCCTTAACATCAAAAAGGCACATTCCTGCGGGGCTTAGCGCGAGGCATTCCCGCTGAGTTCTTCCAGATTGAGAGACAGCGCAGCCCACGAGTCCATCGTGTCGGACAGCTCCTTTTTCTTCGACGAATACTCTTCGTAGAGCGAGACATCCGCCGCGCCTTCCGGCGTGGCAAGCCGTGCTTCGAGGGCAGCTATCTCACCCTCGAGAGCCGTTATCCTGCTTTCGGCATCAGAAACGGCTTTCTCCGCCTTTTTGATTGCGCGGCTCTGCTCCTTGCGGGCTTCGTATGACATCTTGCTCTGCGTCGGGGCTGTTTCCTCTTCTGCTGCCGAAGAGACAGGCTGCGCCGTGCGCTCCAGCTCGCGAAGACTGTCCATCTTCTTCTTTTCAAGGAAGTCGTATATGCCGCCGAGATGCTCCACCACGCGTCCGCCGCCAAACTCATACACCTTGTCGACCAGCCCGTCGAGGAACTCGCGGTCGTGAGACACGACAATCACCGTCCCGTCGAAATCGCGCAGTGCATCCTTCAGTACATCCTTCGAACGCATGTCGAGATGGTTGGTAGGCTCGTCGAGGATAAGCAGGTTGACAGGCTCGAGCAGGAGGCGAATCATCGCAAGGCGACTGCGCTCACCGCCTGAGAGCACCTTCACCTTCTTATCCGAAGCCTCGCCGCCAAACATGAACGCGCCGAGGATGTCGCGTATCTTGGTACGTATGTCGCCCACTGCCACGCGGTCTATGGTGTCGAACACGGTCAGGTTGTCGTCGAGGAGCTGTGCCTGGTTCTGCGCGAAGTAGCCTATCTTCACGTTATGCCCTATCTGCAGCTTGCCTTCATAGTCGATCTGCCCCATGATACATTTCACGAGGGTGGACTTCCCTTCGCCGTTCTTGCCGACGAAGGCAACCTTGTCGCCGCGGCTTATCGTCAGCGTCACGTCTTTGAAGACAAGATGATCGCCATAGCTCTTGGCAACGTTCTCCATTATCACGGGATAAGAGCCGGAGCGTGGAGCGGGCGAAAACTTGAGGTTGAGCATTGCCGTGTCCACCTCATCCACCTCGATGCGTTCCACCTTCTCGAGCTGCTTGATGCGCGACTGCACCTGCACGGACTTCGTCGCCTTGTAGCGAAACCTCTCGATGAAGGCTTCCGTGTCGGCAAGTTTCTTCTGCTGGTTTTCATACGCACGCAGCTGCTGCTCGCGGCGTTCCTTGCGGAGCTTCACGTACTCCGAATACTTCACCTTGTAGTCGTAGATATGTCCCAGCTCGATCTCTATGGTGCGCGTCGTGGTGTTGTCGATAAAAGCACGGTCGTGCGAGACAAGGATGACGGCATTGGCGCGGGTGGCAATGAAGTTTTCCAACCATTGGATGGACTCTATGTCGAGGTGGTTGGTAGGCTCGTCGAGCAGCAGGACATCCGGACGGCGCAGCAACAGCTTGGCAAGCTCAATGCGCATGCGCCATCCGCCGCTGAACTCCGATGTCTGCCTGTCGAAGTCCTCACGCCTGAAGCCAAGACCCATCAGTGTCCGCTCCAGCTCGGCGTGGTAGTTGCTCCCTCCCATCATCCGGAAATGCTCGGAGAGATGTGTCACCCTCTCGATCAGCTTCCCGTAGTCGTCCGTATCATAGTCGGTGCGCTCTGCCAGCTCCGTGTTCAGCCTCTCTATCTCCTTCTCCGTCTCGCGGATATGGCTGAACGCCTGTTCCGCCTCTTCGCGCACCGTGCGGCTGTCCGCGAGCTGCATCTGCTGGGGGAGGTAACCTATCGTCGTGTCTTTAGGGACGCTCACCGTGCCGGAGGTGGGCGACTGCAAGCCGGCAAAGATTTTCAACATGGTGGATTTACCTGCACCGTTCTTCCCTACCAGCGCGATGCGGTCTTTCTTGTTGACAACAAACGACACGTCGTCGAAAAGCGTAAACCCGCCAAACTCAACTCTCAATCCTTCTACCGAAATCATATACTTTTCAGAATTACGAGGCGCAAATATACGAAATAAAGCCCGCGGGGGTGTGAGCCGCCGGATAGCGGCACCGTAGGGGCACAAGCGAAGTGAAAATATAACTACCTTCGCCGCCACAAATCACAAACATTTTAAGTCATGAAGAAAAAAGGTGTAACATTACTGGTGGCTGCGACATTGTCGAGCAGCATTCTCTTCTCATCGTGTATCGGTTCGTTTGGTTTGACAAACAAACTTCTCAGCTGGAACAGCAA
>CAVIFD010000279.1:0-3088 GCA_963641545.1 bacterium
ACATATACCGGTATTAATTTATAAACCCGAGTCAACCCAAATCAGGAAAAGACAGTTCGAACGATTTGCCCAAAAGGTTCGAACCTTCCGCACGTGCCGCCTCAGGCGTGCAGTGAGAAATGTCGTACATTTGCGGGCATTTACGGGTTATTTATTATCAGATGACAAACGATGAGAAGGGCGCGGACTTAAAATCCGCAGCCGAAAAAGAAGAAAAGAAGTTGTTCATCGAGACTTATGGGTGTCAGATGAACGTGGCAGACAGTGAGGTGGTGGCATCGATCATGAAGATGGACGGATATGCCTTGACGGAAAACATCGAGGAGGCAGACGCGGTGTTTGTAAACACCTGTTCGGTGCGCGAGGGCGCAGAGCAGCGGGTCTACGGGCGATTACAGAATCTGATGGCACTGAAGAAGAAAAAGAAATCGCTCATAATAGGCGTGCTGGGATGCATGGCGGAAAGGGTGAAAGACAAACTTATCAGCGAGCATCATGCCGACCTTGTCGTCGGTCCGGATGCTTACATGGATCTGCCTAACCTTATCGGCGCGGTGGAGCGCGGAGAGAAAGCCATAAACGTGGAGCTGTCGACGCAAGAGACATACAAGGATGTGGTGCCGCTGAAGTTGGAAGGAGTGCATATCTCCGGTTTTGTGTCCATTATGCGCGGATGCAATAACTTCTGTACGTATTGCATTGTGCCCTATACGCGCGGCAGAGAGCGCAGTCGCGACACGGAGAGTATCCTGCGCGAGATACGCGATATGCAGAGCAAGGGTTTTCGGGAAGTGACCCTTCTCGGGCAAAACGTCAACTCGTATGCCTTCGAAGAGGAAGGCGGGGAGAAGGTGACATTCCCGATGCTGCTCGAGCGCGTGGCAAAGGCAGTACCCGAGATGCGCATACGTTTCGTCACTTCCCATCCCAAGGACATGAGCGACGACACTCTTCGTGTGATAGCAGCACATAAGAACATATGCAAGTACATACACCTTCCTGCACAGTCGGGCAGCACGAGGATACTGAAGGTGATGAACCGTAAATACACCCGCGAGTGGTATCTCGACCGCATTGCCGCCATCCGCCGCATCGTTCCCGAGGCTGCCATTGCCACCGACTTGTTTTGCGGCTTCCATTCGGAGACGGAAGAAGACTATGAGGAGACGCTTTCGCTTATGCGCGAGGTGAAGTTCGACGCAGCTTTCCTATTCAAGTATTCCGAACGCCCGGGCACGTATGCGGCGAAGCATCTTCCCGACACTGTGCCGGAAGAAGAGAAGGTGCGCCGCCTGCAAGGGATGATCGACCTGCAAAACCGGCTTTCCGAAGAGAGTAACCTCCGCGATGTGGGCAAGGTGTTCGAGGTTCTGATCGAAGGGTTCTCCAAACGTTCGCATGAGCAGCTGTTCGGTCGCACGAGTCAAAACAAAGTGGTCATCTTCGACAAGAAGAATTACAGGATCGGGCAGTTTGTAAACGTAAGGATTACCCGCGCAACATCTGCCACTTTGTTCGGTGAAACGGAGGTTGGTTAATAATTTGTAATCTCAGAAGTCGGTCTCGCGATTTATTTGTTCTTTTGCGCGACAATTTGGGGGATATGCGGCTCTTGCGTATCTCCCAAATTTACTGAGTACTGAAAAGGTTTAGGTCTGATGGCTGAGAATAATAAAGTTAGTGCGGTTTCTTTCTTCCATTCCCGTCTTACATCCATCATAAGCATAGCACTGGTGTTGTTCTTGCTCGGATTGATTTTGCTGATGGGGCTGCTTGGAAATCGATTGTCGGTGTATGTGAAAGAAAACATATCCTTCTCGGTCGTTTTGAAAGACAACCAAAAAGAAGCTGACGCAGAGAGGATACAGAAGAGCCTCGACGCGCTTCCGTTCATCAAATCCACCGAATACATTTCGAAAGAGCGGGCAGCAAAGGAGCTCGAGGAGGAGCTGGGCGAAAACCCTGAAACGTTCCTTGGCTTCAATCCCCTCAATGCGTCCATCGAGGTGCGGCTGCGTTCGGAGTATGCCAATCCGGACAGCTTGCAGCTTATAGAAAGGAAAATCAAGGCATACACCTCCGTATCCGACCTGCTCTACCGGAAAGACATGATGCAGATGGTGAACGACAATATGAAGCGCGTGGGCATCATACTGATCACGCTGGCGGCGGTGCTTATGGTTATATCGTTTGTCTTGATCGGCAACACGATAAGGCTTCTGATTTATTCCAAGCGTTTTTTGATTCATACGATGAAGCTGGTCGGGGCAACCCCCGGTTTTATCCGGCGTCCTTTCGTGCGGTATAATGTGGTGAGCGGTGTTTTGGCATCCATCCTGGCAATAATAATGCTCTTGGGCACGTTGTATTATCTGCAGCGCGAGTTAGACGGTTTTGTGCAGCTCCTTGACATGAAGTCGTTGTTGGTGGTCTTCGGGGCAGTGGTCCTGCTGGGGATTTTGCTGTCGGTGAGTGCCACCGTGTTGGCTGTAAACAAATACCTCCGTATGGGTGTCGACAAATTGTATTACATATAATAAGGTATAGGGAAGAAATGGCTGATAGAGATTTTGCTTTCGGAAAAGAGAACTTCATCCTGATTGCGATTGCCGTGGCGGTGATCACAATCGGTTTCATACTGATGAGTGGCGGAGGGTCGGCAGAGCCTACGGGTTTTAATCCGGAGATATTCGACACGCGCCGTATTGTGGTTGCTCCGGTAGTGACCGTGATAGGTTTCGGCTTGATGATTGTCGGTATCCTGAGGAACAACAAAGAGAAAGAGACTGCGGAATGAACTGGATGGAAGCCTTGGTGCTGGGCATTGTGCAAGGGCTGACGGAGTATCTCCCCGTCAGCAGCAGCGGGCATCTTGCCATCGGCTCGGCGCTATTCGGCATCGAGGGAGAAGAGAGCCTGGCTTTCACCATTGCCGTACATGTGGCAACGGTGCTGAGCACATTGGTCGTTCTGTGGAAAGAGATCGAATGGATCGTTCGCGGACTGTTCAAGTTTCGCATGAACAGCGAGACGCGGTATGCCATGAACATCGTGGTTTCCATGATACCCATCGGCATTGTCGGCGTGT